>NZ_JBNGGE010000006.1:0-276822 GCF_049975785.1 Streptomyces sp. WG7 | reverse complement strand
CCTCGGCGTCGCCTCCGGCAACGGCAAGGGGCAGATCTTCGTCAAGGGCGAGGTCATCAAGACCGTCCCCGAGTCCAAGATCGTGGAGACCCTCATCGAGGAGGCCATGAAGATCGCCGAGCAGATGGAGAAGGACGGCGCGTCGGGGGAGCCGGCCGTCACCGTGAGCTGAACAGCACGGACCGAAGGGGGCCCGAGCGTGACGATTCTGGAGAGCATCAGGGGACCACGCGACCTGAAGGCGCTGTCCGAGGCGGAACTCGGTGAACTGTCCGACGAGATACGTGACTTCCTGGTGCACGCGGTCGCCCGCACCGGCGGCCACCTCGGCCCCAACCTGGGCGTGGTGGAACTGACCGTCGCCCTGCACCGGGTGTTCGAGTCACCGGCCGACCGCATCCTGTGGGACACCGGCCACCAGAGTTACGTACACAAACTTCTGACGGGGCGTCAGGACTTCTCCAAGCTGCGCGGCAAGGGCGGACTGTCCGGCTACCCCTCCCGCGAGGAGTCCGAGCACGACGTCATCGAGAACAGTCACGCCTCCACCGTGCTCGGCTGGGCCGACGGCCTCGCCAAGGCCCGTCAGGTGCAGGGCGGGCGGGGTCACGTCGCCGCCGTCATCGGCGACGGCGCGCTCACCGGCGGCATGGCCTGGGAGGCCCTGAACAACATCGCGGCGTCCAGGGACCGGCCGCTGATCATCGTCGTCAACGACAACGAACGCTCGTACGCGCCGACCATCGGCGGCCTCGCCAACCACCTCGCGACGCTCCGCACGACCGACGGCTACGAGCGGATGCTCGCCTGGGGCAAGGACGTGCTCCAGCGCACACCCGTGGTGGGCAACACCCTGTACGAGGCGATGCACGGTGCGAAGAAGGGCTTCAAGGACGCCTTCGCCCCGCAGGGACTCTTCGAGGACCTGGGGCTGAAGTACGTGGGTCCGATCGACGGGCACGACATCGGGGCCGTCGAGTCGGCGCTGCGTCGAGCGAAACGCTTCCACGGGCCCGTACTGGTGCACTGCCTCACGGAGAAGGGCCGCGGCTACGAACCGGCCCTGCGCGACGAGGCGGACCACTTCCACACCGTCGGCGTGATGGACCCGCTCACCTGCGCGCCGCTCAGCCCCTCCGACGCGCCGTCCTGGACCTCCGTGTTCGGCGAGGAGATCGTCCGGATCGGTGAGGAGCGCGACGACGTCGTGGCGATCACCGCGGCGATGCTGCACCCGGTCGGTCTCGGCCGCTTCGCCGAGCGGTTCCCCGACCGGGTCTGGGACGTCGGCATCGCCGAGCAGCACGCCGCCGTGTCCGCGGCCGGCCTCGCCACCGGCGGCCTGCATCCGGTCGTCGCCGTGTACGCCACCTTCCTCAACCGCGCCTTCGACCAGGTGCTCATGGACGTGGCCCTGCACCGTTGCGGGGTCACCTTCGTCCTGGACCGGGCCGGGGTCACCGGCGCCGACGGGCCCTCGCACAACGGCATGTGGGACATGTCCGTCCTCCAGGTCGTCCCGGGCCTGCGGATCGCCGCCCCGCGCGACGCCGACCAGCTGCGCGCCCAGCTGCGCGAGGCGGTCGCCGTCGACGACGCGCCGACGCTGGTGCGCTTCCCGAAGGAGTCCGTCGGGCCGGTGGTCCCGGCCGTCGACCGGGTCGGCGGCATGGACGTCCTGCACGCGGCCGACCGGCCCGAGGTGCTGCTGGTGGCGGTCGGCGTGATGGCGCCCGTCTGCCTCCGCGCCGCCGAGCTGCTCGAGGCCCGCGGCGTCGGATGCACCGTCGTCGATCCGCGCTGGGTCAAACCCGTCGACCCGGCGCTCGCACCCCTGGCCGCCCGGCACCGCCTGGTGGCCGTCGTGGAGGACAACAGCCGTGCGGCCGGGGTCGGTTCGGCGGTGGCCCTGGCGCTGGGCGACGCGGAGGTCGATGTTCCCGTACGCCGGTTCGGCATCCCCGAGCAGTTCCTCGCACACGCCAAGCGCGCCGAGGTGCTCGCCGACATCGGTCTCACCCCGGTCGAGATCGCCGGCCGGATCAGCGCGAGCCTGGCCGTCGCGGCACCGACCGCGGCACCGACCGCGGCACCGACCGCGGCGCAGGCCGGACAGAAGGCCGGAGACCGGACCGAGGGCGGACGGATCGTCATGCCAGTGCAAGGAGAGAACTGAATGACCGAGGAGTTCGACCTCGCCGCCCTCCTGGCCGACCGCGGAGCCGAGCGGTACGAGCTGCACGCCAGGCACCTCAACCACCAGCTGCCGCGCATGCTGCGCACCATCGGGTTCGACAAGGTCTACGAGCGGGCCGAGGGCGCGCACTTCTGGGACGCGGACGGCAACGACTACCTGGACATGCTCGCCGGGTTCGCCGTGATGGGCCTGGGACGCCACCACCCCGTCGTGCGCAAGGCACTGCACGACGTCCTCGACGCCTCGCTGGCCGACCTGACCCGCTTCGACTGTCCGCCGCTGCCCGGGCTGCTGGCCGAGAAGCTGCTCTCCTACAGCCCGCACCTGGACCGGGTCTTCTTCGGCAACAGCGGCACGGAGTCGGTCGAGACCGCGCTGAAGTTCGCCCGGTACGCGACCGGCAGGCCGAGGATCCTGTACTGCACGCACGCCTTCCACGGGCTGACCACCGGCGCGCTGTCCGTCAACGGCGAGAGCGGCTTCCGCGACGGCTTCGCCCCGCTGCTGCCCGACACCGCCGTACCGCTCGGCGACCTGGACGCACTGGCGCGGGAGCTGAAGCAGGGCGACGTGGCCGCGCTGATCGTGGAGCCGGTCCAGGGCAAGGGCGTGCACGAGGCCCCGCCCGGCTATCTGCGCGCCGCGCAGGAACTGCTGCACCGGCACAAGGCACTGCTGATCGCCGACGAGGTGCAGACGGGCCTCGGCCGGACCGGGAAGTTCTACGCCTTCCAGCACGAGGACGGCGTCGAGCCCGACCTGGTGTGCGTGGCCAAGGCACTGTCCGGCGGATATGTACCGGTGGGGGCCACGCTGGGCAGGGACTGGATCTTCCGGAAGGTGTTCTCCTCGATGGACCGGGTGCTGGTCCACTCGGCGAGCTTCGGGGCCAACGCGCAGGCCATGGCGGCCGGGCTCGCGGTGCTCTCGGTGATGGAGAACGAGGAGATCGTGGCGAACGCGGCCGCGGTGGGGGAGCGGCTGAAGTCCCGGCTGACGGAGCTGGTGGACCGCTACGAGCTGCTCGCCGACGTCCGGGGCCGGGGGCTGATGATCGGCATCGAGTTCGGCCGGCCGAGATCGCTGAAGCTGCGCAGCCGGTGGACGATGCTGCAGGCCACGCGGAAGGGACTGTTCGCGCAGATGGTGGTGGTGCCGCTGCTGCAACGCCACCGGATCCTCACCCAGGTCTCCGGCGACCACCTGGAGGTGATCAAGCTGATCCCGCCGCTGATCATCGACGTGGCGGACGCGGACCGGTTCGTCGACGCCTTCACCGAGGTGATGGACGACGCGCACAACGGAGGAGGCCTGATGTGGGACTTCGGCAAGACCCTGGTCAGGCAGGCGGTGGCCAACCGCTAGCGGGACGGAGCCACCGAGGACCGCTCCCGCACGTCTTGGAGGACCGCTCCCGGCCGTCTCGGAGGACTGCCAGGGCCGCCCGCCCGGTCGCTTTTGCCTGTCGCCTTTGCCTGTCAGGCAAAAAAATTGCCTGACAGGCAATTCTCGGACTGAATGGAGGCATGACCTCCCACGAGTCCAGACCACCGGCGCCGGACGCGCCGGCGGACGCGGTGTCCGTCGTGGCACCGCAGCTGCGCGCCCTGCGGCGCAGGGCCGCCCTCACCCTCGAGGCGGCGGCCCGCGCCGCCGGGCTGTCGCCCGCCCATCTCTCCCGCCTGGAGACCGGGCAGCGTCAGCCCTCGCTGCCGATGCTGCTCTCCCTCGCCCGCATCTACGGTACGACCGTGTCGGAGCTGCTCGGTGAGACGGCGGTGGACCGGGACGCCGTCGTGCGCGCGGACGCCATGGAACCGACGTTCGCGGGCGGATGGACGTACTGGCAGGCCGGCGGGGCCGGCCGCGGTATGCAGGCCCTGCGCGTCCATGTGCCGCACGGCTCGCAGGGCGACATCGTGCGGGTGCACCCCGGCGAGGAGTGGCTCCACGTCCTGCGGGGCCGGCTGCGACTGCGCCTCGGGGACACCGTGCACCGGCTCGCTCCGGGCGACAGCGCGCACTTCGACTCGCTGACCCCGCACCGGATCGCCGCCCAGGACGCCGACGGGGTCGAACTGCTCTTCGTCCACACCCTGCTGCAGAGCCCGACGGCGGCGCTGTGCCTGGGACCGGCCACCACCGCGATCCACCCGACCCTAGGAGAGATGCCATGAATCTGCAGGAGAAGTTCCCGCGCGCCCTGTGGGTGCGGCTCTTCATCTACCTCATCGTGGGCCACGTCTTCGCGGCCTTCATCTACCTGCTCTTCGAGGTCGGCGCCAAGTAGCGGGTGAGTGGATGCCTCAGTCCAGCATCCGCTCGCGCAGCCGCTCCCGGGTCTCCGGGGTGATCCGCAGGCCCTTCTCCAGGTACGCGTCGACGCCGCCCCAGGTCTCCTCGACGGTCTCGAAGGCCGCCGCAAGGTATTCGACCCGCGCGTCGAACAGGGGGCTGAGCAGCTCCATGACCTCGGGGGAGTAGGCCGAGGCGGCGGAGCTGCTGCGGCGTACCTTGTAGCGGCGGTGCGCGGCGTTGGACTTCAGGTAGTCGTCGACGACGGCCTCGCGCTCGACGCCCAGGGCGAGCAGGGTGACGGCGATCGACAGGCCCGCGCGGTCCTTGCCGGCCGCGCAGTGCATCAGGGCGGGGACGCTGTCCTCGGCGAGCGCGTGCAGCACCCGGGAGTGCTCCGCCGTGCGCTCCTTGATGATCATGCGGTAGGAGTCGATCATCCGGTTGGCGCCCTTGCCGTCCGCCAGGATCTCGCGCAGCTGGTCGAGGTCCCCGTCGCGGACCATCTTCCAGAACTCGGCGCCGTCGGCCGGATCGCTCAGCGGCAGGTTCACATTGCGCACGCCCGGAAGCTCGACGTCCGGGCCTTCGAGTTTCTGGTCGGCCGCGTTGCGGAAGTCGAAGATGGTGTGCAGGCCCAGCGAGGCGAGGAACGCGGCGTCCTCACCGGTGGCGTGCGCCAGGTGACCGCTGCGGAACAGCACCCCCTGCCGCACTCGCCGCCCGTCCACGGTCGGCAGTCCGCCCACGTCACGGAAGTTGCGCACACCGGCCAGCTCGGGTTCGGTCGACGGGACCTGCTGCGTCACGGGGACTCCTCCCACTCCGCCCCGTCGACGCCGCTCGCCGACGGGCACCACTCGACGATACGGCACGGTCCTGGAGCCTCGGCGTTTCAGCCGTCCGACTACGCCATTCCTAAGCCTTCTGTCCGAATTGGCGCTTTCATTCCAACTAGCGCTGAAATGAAAGAGGGTGGCGAGGCGCCGCGTGAGCAGCGTCATATCCGTGACCGTGCGTTGCTCGTCATGCTCACGTAATCAGGCCGGTTTTCAAGGCGGTTTACGTGAGACGGCGCTCCGCGAATCGACGGAGGGTGACCGGTGATTCCCGTAAAGGATCAATCGGAACACCTGTCAATGGAACCCCTCGCTTGTCCCTGCGCGTCCTGGTCCCTTACGTTCACCACCGATCCGGACGGACGCCTAATCCTGCCGCCGACCGGAACCCGCACCCACCCACCACCCGTACACGGCAGGAGCGGGGGACCCACAGGTACGACTGCCTGTTCCGGTTCCCGGAACGGCTTGGGGTAAAGCCGCGTCTCGGCGCGGCCGGGCATCTCCAGCCCGCACCCGACAGCTCACCTCGCAGGCGCCGGAGAGGAATTCGTCATGCCCGCGAAGGGTAAGCACCGCCGTACCAGGACCATGCGCCTGACCCGCACCATCGCCGTCGCCGGAACCGGGGGCGCCGCGCTCGCGCTCCCGCTGATGGGCGCCGCCGCTGCCCACGCCGCTCCCGCGCAGTCCGTTTCCGGGCAGGCCGTGCAGTCCGTCCCGACGACGGCGAAGAAGGCCGCCGGAGGCAGCGCCGAGAAGAACGCGGACGCGCGGACGTACACGGTGAAGAGCGGTGACTACCTCTCGAGGATCGCCGACGAGCAGGACGTCGACGGCGGCTGGAAGAAGCTGTACTCGGACAACCGCGAGGCCGTCGGTTCGGACCCCTCGCTGATCCACCCCGGCCTGAAGCTCTCGATCAGCGGGCAGGCCGCCAAGGCGTCGGCCCCGTCGTCCTCCGCCGAGTCGGAGAAGCCGGCGGCCGAGAAGCCCGCCGCGCCGCAGAAGTCGTCGGCAGGGAAGTCCGAGTCGTCCGAGAAGTCGTCGGACGCCGCGCAGACCTCGTCCTCGGACTCCTCGGACACGAGCGGCCAGTCCGCCGGCGCCACCAGCGGCTTCACCTCGCCCGTCCCCGGCGGCAGCGTCGGCACCCCGTACCACCAGACCGGCAGCATGTGGTCCAGCGGCTACCACACCGGCACGGACTTCGTCGTCCCGACCGGCACCTCGCTCAAGGCCGTCGGCGCGGGCACCGTCGTCTCCGCCGGCTGGGGCGGAGCGTACGGCAACCAGGTCGTCATCCAGCTCGCCGACGGCCACTACGCCCAGTACGCCCACCTGTCCTCGCTCTCCGTCTCCGCCGGGCAGTCCGTGACGGCGGGTCAGCAGGTCGGTCTCTCGGGTGCCACCGGCAACGTGACCGGCCCGCACCTGCACTTCGAGATCCGCACCACGCCGGACTACGGCTCGGACGTGGACCCGATCGCCTACCTGCGCTCGCACGGCGTCTCCCTCTGACGACGGTTTCGGGCACAGCCCCCGCGCGACCGAAGGCCGGACCCCGATCCCCGGGTCCGGCCTTCGGTGTATTCCTGAATTGGTGAACACTTTAGGAGTGGTCTTTCTCACCGCCCGTCAACCCTTTCTACGGTCGCGTAGGTCACATTCCGAGGTGAATCATGGGCCGACGTGGCAGACGATTCGAAGAGTGACAGCAGAGAAGTGATCGGGTCGTACGTGGCGGTGGGGGACAGCTTCACCGAGGGCGTCGGCGACCCCGGACCCGACGGGGCGTTCGTCGGCTGGGCCGACCGGTTCGCCGTACTGCTCGCCGACCGACGCCCCGAGGGCGACTTCAGGTACACCAACCTCGCCGTGCGCGGCAGGCTGCTCGACCAGATCGTGGCGGAACAGGTCCCGCGCGTCGCCGAACTCGCGCCGGACCTGGTCTCCTTCGCGGCGGGCGGCAACGACATCATCCGGCCCGGCACCGACCCCGACGAGGTGGCGGAGCGGTTCGAGCGGGCGGTGGCCGCGCTGACCGCCGTGGCCGGCACCGTCCTCGTGACGACCGGCTTCGACACCCGTGGGGTGCCCGTCCTCAAGCATCTGCGCGGCAAGATCGCCACGTACAACGGACACGTCCGTGCCGTAGCCGACCGCTACGGCTGTCCCGTCCTCGACCTGTGGTCGCTGCGGAGCGTCCAGGACCGCAGGGCGTGGGACGCCGACCGGCTGCACCTGTCACCCGAGGGGCACACGCGCGTGGCGCTGCGCGCGGGGCAGGCCCTCGGCCTGCGGGTGCCGGCAGACCCGGAGCAGCCCTGGCCGCAGCTGCCGCCCCGCGGCACCCTCCACGTACGACGGGACGACGTGCACTGGGCACGCGAGTACCTGGTGCCGTGGATCGGACGCCGGCTGCGCGGGGAGTCGTCGGGGGACCACGTGACGGCCAAGGGGACGCTGTCGCCGGACGACATCAAGATGCGGATCTCGGCGGTTGCCTGACAGCGGGGCGTGGGCGGGCGGGCGGTCCGGACCAGCGGCGCGGTGTCGTCGACGCCGCGCGGTCCGGACCCGGTTCCCGGGTGAGCGCCCGGTCCGTCCACTCCCGCGCCCGGGCCCGTGACACCGCGCCCCCCGTACGACGTCGGCTACGCGGCCGGTCCGTCGAGCTACGCCTCCGGTCCGTCGAGCTGCGCGGCCGGTCCGTCGAGCTACGCCTCCGGTCCGTCGAGCTGCGCGGCCGGTCCGTCGAGCTGCGCGGTCAGACGCAGGGCGGCGCCGTCGGGCTCCGCGCAGGAGAACTCTCCGGCGGCCACGCCCGCGGCGACGACCTCGGCGATCGCAGCCTTCCACTGGCGGTCCGGTTCCCGCGGACCTCTCGGAGTGCGGGCTCGCGCAGCGTCACCGCCCAGCCCTCGATCCCCGGCCACCACCCCTTGGCCTGCCCGGTCGCGGCATACCACCGCACGCCCGCGCCCAGCCGGAGAGCAGCGCCGTCGTACGGCGGCCGATCCGCCCGGACCCGCGGTGACGGCCGCTTCCGGTCCCGGTGGCTCAGTCCGCCGGCGCGGCGGTCGCGGCCGCGGGGCCGGCGTCGGGCAGGTCGCAGGAGTCCTTGAAGCCCTGGCTGGTGAGGTCGAGCGCCGCGTTGATACGGGAACGCAGGTTCTCGACCGCGACCATGGCCGTCAGCTCCACGAACGCGGGCTCGCCCAGCCGGATCCGCAGCCGCTCGGCGAGGTCGTCGCCGACGGTGGGCGGCGTCGCCGTCACCGCCTCGGCGTACTCCATGACGTCCCGCTCCAGTGGCGTGTAGGCGTCGCTCTCCCGCCACACCGGCACGTCGTGGAGCTTGCGCCGGTCCATGCCGCGCTCGGCGTTCTCCCAGTAGCCGAAGTCCATGCACCAGGAGCAGCCGATCGAGGCCGCCGAGGCCATCACGGCGAGCGCCTTCAGATCGGAGTCCAGCCTGTTCCACTTGGCCACGGACTGCTCGAACCGCAGGTCGCCCCAGAGCACGCGCGGGTTGTGGGCGAGCGCCTTGCCGGGGTCGAGAACCTTTCCGTAGGTGCGCCGGGAGTACCACTCCATGACGCGGAGGAGGAGCGTCCGGGGCGGGGTGAGGGATACGCGGGCCATGAGGGCCACCTTCCTGTCCGTCGGTCGTGCCGTTGCCTTCCGGGCGCTCCTGCGGGGGCGCCCTCACCGGTACGACGGTCGGCGGGAACTCGGATGTGACATCGGGCGTTCGAGTGACGTCGGACGAGGCGACAATGAGAGCCTGACCTACTCCACCTGGAGGTACCGTGGCCGGTTTCCGTTCCCCGAGCCCCGGGCTCCGCGTGCCGCGGCCCGCGGCCTTCGGCGCGGACCCCAGCGGTGAGCGCATGGCGCGTATCCGCAGATCGCCGCACTTCGCTGACGGCGTCTTCCAGAACCCCGGGGGCACCGCCCGGACCCGGCCCTCCGGATCGGCCCGCGAGTTCGCCAAGATCTACTTCGACAGGCAGGCGCGGCTCCGCCGTGCGCCGCGCGGCACGGTCCCGGTGCACGCCACCACGCTCGCCGACCTCGCCCGGCCGCCCGCCACCGGACTGCGGCTGACCTGGATGGGGCACTCCAGTGTGCTCGCCGAGATCGACGGACAGCGGGTGCTCTTCGACCCGGTGTGGGGCGAGCGCTGCTCCCCGTTCCCCTTCGCCGGCCCCAAGCGGCTGCATCCGGTCCCGGTGCCCCTGGCCGCGCTGGGCCCGGTCGACGTCGTCGTCATCTCCCACGACCACTACGACCACCTGGACATGCCCACGATCTCGGCGCTGGCCGGCACGGACACCCTGTTCGCGGTGCCCCTCGGCGTCGGCGCCCACCTCGAACACTGGGGCGTCTCCGCCGACCGGCTGCGCGAGCTGGACTGGCACGAGTCGACGCGCGTCGGCGGCCTCACCCTGACCGCCACCCCGGCCCGGCACTTCTGCGGGCGCGGCCTGCGCAACACCCAGCACACCCTCTGGGCGTCCTGGGTCGTGGCCGGTGCGGAACACCGCGTCTTCCACAGCGGGGACACGGGCTACTTCGAGGGATTCCGGGACATCGGCGCCGCCCACGGCCCGTTCGACGCCACGATGATCCAGCTCGGGGCGTACGCCGAGTTCTGGCCGGACATCCACATGACTCCCGAGGAAGGCGTACGCGCCCACCTCGACCTGCAGGGAGGCAGGCCGGGCGGCGCCCTGCTGCCGATCCACTGGGGGACGTTCAACCTGGCTCCGCACGCGTGGGCGGAGCCGGGGGAGTGGACGAAGGACGCGGCCGAGGAAGTCGGGCAGGCGGTGGCGTTCCCGCGGCCGGGTGAACCGTTCGAGCCTGCGGGGAAGCTGCCGGTCGAGGCGTGGTGGCGGGCGGTGTCGGGTCCGATCGCGCACCCCTGGCGGCGTCCCCGGATCGCTGAGGGTACGGCCGGGACGAGCAGGGGTGATCTCGACCTCGCGGGGGAGCGGTGAGCGCTTCAGGCCCTTGCCGTCCCAAGAAGGCCCGGTTCATGTTGCAGTCCGGACACGCGCACCACGGGATCCGGTCCGTGCTGAGACTTTGATCGGTACTTGGCCACGTTGGTTTCCGTTTGGCCAGTAACTGTGACCGAGGATTTGGTCCGCGGACGAGAGCCACTGCCTCCGCCCATCACCCCGGCGAACCATGCCGGCCACAGCAGTGGCTACAGCGGGTTGCCGATGCAATCCGCGCAGCTCGGGTCAACGGCTGGACACCCCGGAAACCCGGACACCCCTTCGTGCTCGACCAGTCGCCGGGGCTCACCCCTGCCGGCAGACCGGCGAGTCCGTGTGCCGCGTCTTGAAGTCTGCCGAATCTCACGCCGGACCTGCCGTCGGTTCGAGCGCCTTGCCCAGGAGACTCACCAGCTTGAGCAGGTCGTCGGCGTCCAGTCGGGCGAACGGGCTCAGGGCCAGTGTTGCCTCGATCAGCGCAGACCGTACCCGTCGGCCGTCCTCCGTCAGCGCTGCGACGCGTGAACGGCGGTCGGCGGGGTCGGCGGAACGTTCGACGAGTCCCCGGCCGGTGAGCTGATTCATGACGAAGCTGAGGTTGGGCGCGTTGCAGTACAGCCGGCCGGCCAGTTCCTTCATCGAGGGCGGCGCCTCGGCCGGGTCGATCGCCCAGAGTGCCTGAGCGGTTGCCTGCGTCAGACCGTGTTCGGCCAGGACGGTCTCGATCCGGGCGCTGGTCCGCATGAAGATCTCATGGTTCGCCACCACCGCTGCCTCAAGGGTGCTTCGCGTCATGGCCTCATCCTAGCCTTTTTACTTCGAGTCTCGAAGTGTTATGTTTCTTCGAGACTCGAAGTAATCGGTCCTCGTTCCCGCTGTGGACACGAGGCCGTCCCCAGTGCGGGACGCTTTCCGCGTCCCGTCCTTCCCGAGGCCCGTCCACTCCGACGCGGCCCGGCGCCCAGCCGAACAGGAAGCACTCACTCATGCACGACTACACGAACACCACAGCCGTGGTCACCGGCGCTTCGAAGGGACTGGGCGAGGCCTTCGCACGGGAACTCGCCTCCCGAGGCGCACACCTCGTCCTTGTCGCCCGCTCGGCCGACGCACTCAACACCCTTGCCGGGCAGATCCGGAAGGCCCATTCCGTCCGAGTCGACGTGATCGCCGCAGACCTCTCGGACCGGCGGTCCCCGCAGACGGTGGTCGACGCCATCGAGGAACTCGGCCTGGACGTGGACCTCCTGGTCAACAACGCCGGGATGGGGTCGGTGGGGCCCTTCCTCGGCCGTCCCCTCGAACCCAACCTTCAGTCCGTCGACGTGAACGTCACCGCGCTGATCGGCCTGGTCCACCTCCTGGGCGCCGGCATGGTCGAACGCGGCCGCGGCGGCATCGTCAACGTCGCCTCCACCGCCGCCTTCCAGCCCATGCCGTACCAGGCCAGTTACGCCGCCACCAAAGCATTCGTGCTCTCGTTCACCGAGGCGCTCGCCGAGGAGGTCCGAGGTACCGGCGTGCGCGTGATGGCGGCCCACCCGGGAGCCACCGACACCGGATTCTTCGACCGTACGACCGCGTCCATGGACCCGAAGACCACGGACACCCCCGCCGACGTCGCTGCCGGAACACTCGACGACTTCGCACGCGGCCGGTCCGTCTCCTTCCCCGGACGCGCCTCCAACCGCGCGGGAACCTGGGCGTCGCGCCTGCTTCCCCGGAACACGGTCGCCCGCATCACCGGCAACCTCAACCGCAAGGCCGGATTCGAAGACGTGAGCGACCTCGACCCCGCCACCTCGTGACGCCACAACCTGCGGCGCGAAGACGGACAACGGCGCCGACAGCCCACTGAGGCCGCCCAGAGCCGACGTCACGGGAGAAGAGATGACCACGCTGAATGAGCCGCTGCACCTGAGCAACGGCGCTCCCCTGCCCAACAGGATCGCGAAGGCCGCGATGGAAGAGTTGCTCGCCGCGCCAGGCCAGCTGCCCGGTGACGAACTCCTCACGCTCTACCGCCGTTGGGCCGCGGGAGGCGCCGGGCTCCTGATCACCGGACACGTCATGATCGACGGCAGAGCAGTTGCCCAGCCCGGCGACGTCGTCCTGGAACAGGACACGCCGCTGGAGCCGTTCCAGCGCTGGGCGGCTGCCGGCAAATCGGCAGGCGGACAGATCTGGATGCAGATCAACCACCCCGGGCGCGTCATCCCCGAAGACATCGCCGACACCACCTGGGCGCCCTCCGCAGTGCCGATCGACGCCGGCGGCTTCTCCAGCATGTACCCGACACCCCAGCCGATGACCGCCCAGCAGATCGACGAGACGGTGGAACGCTTCGCCGTGACCGCGCAGCGGGCCCAACAGGCCGGCTTCGACGGAGTCGAGATCCACGCCGCCCACGGCTACCTCCTCTCCCAGTTCCTCTCTCCCCTGGCGAACCGGCGCGACGACCGCTGGGGCGGCAGCCTGCACAACCGCGCCCGCCTGCTGCTCGATGTCATGGGTGCGGTCCGCGAGCGCGTCGGCACGGGCTTCGCAGTGGGAGTGAAACTGAACTCGGCGGACTTCCAGCGCGGCGGATTCGACACCGACGACGCACGTGACGTGATCAAGATGCTCGCCGATGTGGGGGCTGACCTGGTCGAGCTGTCCGGCGGCAGCATCGAGAGCCTGGCCACGGCGGGCTTCCCCGCGGACGGCCGCACCCTTGCCCGCGAGGCGTACTTCCTCGAACTCGCCGAGCGGCTCGTCGCCACCTCGCCGCTGCCACTGCTGCTGACCGGAGGGATCCGGCGACGCGCGGTCGCCCAACAGGTGATCGACTCCGGAGTCGCCATGGCCGGCCTGGCCACGGCGCTGGCAATCGACCCCACTCTGCCGGGACAGTGGCTTGCCGGCGGTGATGCGCAGGCCCACCCGCCCCGCACCCGCTTCCGGAACAAATCGCTGGCAGCCGCGGCCGTCCAGGCCGTCACGTCGCGGCAGCTCGCCCGCCTCGGTGCAGGCAAGCCGTCGAAGACGCCCTACCCTCCGGCCGTCGCTCTCCTCCTCGAACGACTCGTCCGCGCCCGGCGCCGGCGCGCCTATCTGAAATGGCGTACGGCCGCCTGAGGGCGGACGGGATTGGGTCGGCACCGCGTACGACTGGACATACCGCCGGTCAGGGGCGTGCGCCCCGGCGTGCAGCGCGATCGGCAGGAGCACGCTCTACCGGCGTTTCAGGATGAGACAGGCGCGAGCTGCATTCCGCCCCAGCCGTCGCCCCATAGGGCAGGTCGGTCACGTCAACCCCACCAGTCATATCCCGGCGACGACCGCACAGGTACAGGAATCCGTGGGAAGGCAGACGAGCTCACAGGCGGAACCGGGTGCGGCTGCTGGCCCGTGTGTTATGCCGGATCTGCTTCGTCAGTACTCGGGTGGCCCGGGCGATGTTCATGAATCCACGTCGTCCTGGGGCTGAATCTGGTCATTGGGTCGCGGTCTTCTCGTAGCGGGTGGCGATGCCGCGCCACTGCTTGAGGCGGTTGACGCACCGCTCGACAGTGTTGCGTTGCCCGTATGCCTCGCGGTCGAAGGCCGGCGGCCTGCCGCCCGCCTGTCCGCGCCGCCGCCGGTTGGCCCGCTGGTCGGCCCGCTCCGGGATCACGGCCTGGATGCCGCGCCTGCGCAGGACCTGGCGGATCGCCCGGGACGAGTACGCCTACTGGGAAACCCGCACGCATGCCTGGACCGTCGAGAGCGGCGACCACGAGATCGCCGCAGCGGCCTCCCGCCGCGACATCCGCCTCACCGCCCTGCTCACAATCGAAGGCGACGAAGTACGCGTGCCGCTCACCGCCGCCACCGGCATCGCCGAACTGGTGGCCAACCCGGTCACCGCCGCCGTCTTCGGCCGGCTTCTGCAGCGCCCCGGGCAACAGAGCGACGCGGCAGCCGAGGAGCTTGGCATCGACACCCTTGTCGGCATCCCCATCGGAAAGCCCCGCTCGTCCGGCGGCGGCCAGGTACGGCGAAACCGGCCGAGCGGCGTTCAGCGGCGCGGTGGTTGTCGTTGGCAGACGGGGTTTCGGTCGTGGCCACACGACGTCGATCAGGCCGGCGCCCGGGACCGGCGACTGTGCCGGGCCCAGGCGCCTGCTTGCGCATCGATGGCCGAGCGGGTGCGCCCTGCCGGACAGGGTGAGGGCATGGCGCCCCTGCTACCCGACCACCGTGCGTGTCACCGTGCCGCAGGTGGTGACGACCTCATCGCACCTTCCGCGCGTACGGCGCGACCGTGATCCGGTCGATCAGCGGCGCGTAGCGGGAGCGAAGCAGTACGCCGGGGAAGGTGTCCGAGGCGTACGTGGTGCCGTCGAAGTTCGGCAGCTCCTCGGAGCTGAAGGAGACCGTGTTCCGTCCCTTCTTGAGGTGGACCGGGATGGTCAGCTCCCAGAAATTGTTGCGGTGGAAGCTGTGCGGAAAGCCGACGCGGCGTATCTCGTCGCCGTTGACGGTGATGTCGGCGTGGCGGGCGAGCGGGTCCGGGTTGTAGTGGGTGGCTTCGGACTGTTCGGGGTTGGAGTAGCGGACGCGCAGCGCGTACAGGCCGGCCCGGTCGGCGCCGACGGTGAACGTCGCGGTGTTGCCGTTGCCGGGCTCGCCGCCGATGCCGGTGACGGCAGTGCCGCCGGTGGCCAGGGAGAGCGGGGCGAGCGTGGCCGAGCCCGCGAGTTCGGCGTCGCCCGCCTCGTACGTACGAGTCGGAAGCGTGCCCTGAGTGGGCGTTACCGTGAGCCGGTCCACGAGCGTGCTGGACGAACCTCCCGTTACAGTCACCTTGTTGACGCCGCCCGAGAGGGAGACCGCCACGCTGTTCCTGCCCTGGGACAGGCGCAGGACATCGTGTCCGTTGACGGTGAGCCGGGCGTTCGCGCTGCGGAGGGTGTCGACCTCGAGGGTGGCCTCGCGGTCGGCGGGTGAGTGGACCCAGAACGTGGCGGTCTGCCCCTTCCCGAGCCGGACCGCGCCGGAGCCGGTGGCGGGGGTCCCGGCCTGCTCCGGCAGCTCGTACACGGGCCGCGCCCCGCGGGCCGGCCAGGCCAGCTCGCCCTCGTACACCTGGGCGGTGGCCGAAGCCCCGGGGAGGGAGAGGAGGAGGCGGTCGACGATGGCATCGCCCTGGGTGGCGCGCTTGCCGTCGGCGCTCTTCGCGGCGAGCGTCAGGGTGTGCTTGCCCTTGGTGAGCTTCACCTTGGTGTCGACGTGGTCCCACACCACCCACTTGTAGCCGAGCGGAAGGTGCAGCTCCTGCTCGCTGGCCGCCTCGCCGTCGACGCGCAGGAAGACGTTGGTGGGGCCCTGTTCCTTCACCTTGTCGAAGGTGTTGAGGGAGTTGGCGAAGACACTGAGGTCGTACGTGCCGTCCTCGGGAACGTCCACCGTGAAGTCGAGCGTGAGGTCCGAGCCGGTGCGCAGGCCCCCCACGTCGTAGCCGCCGGAGGTGTAGAACTTCGACACGTCTCGGGGCGAACCCTCCGGGCCGTTCTTCGAGTAACCGGACCCGGTGTGGGCGGCGTCCTCCGCCTCGTACGACGACTTCCAGCGCGTGGACGGTGACTGCGTGCCGGCGGCCTTCCCGGCCGGGCTGAGGATGATCTCGTACGCCGAGGACTCCTTCAGCTTCGGCAGTCCGCCGTCGCCGAAGCCGACGACGACCGTGCCGTCGTCGCCGACCCGCACGTCCCGCTCCGCGAGCAGCTGCGGCCCGGGGGAGTCTCCCAGCTGGCCACTCCACTCGATCTCCCGCACCCAGGCGTGCACCCGGTCGCCGAAGATCTTCTCCGGTACGTTGTCGAAGGTGATGTGGCCCTTGCCGGTGGACCCGCCGAAGAGCAGCCGGGCCTGCTTCTTCTTCTCGTCGAGCGTGGCGACGCCCTGCATGGTGTAGTTCTCGCCCGGGAACGGCGGGGTCACCTTCACCGTGTGCCCGCTCATCGAAGCGTACGAGTTGAGCAGCCACCACTGGCCGTTACCGCGGTTGGACTGCACCGCGGAGTCGGAGAGATTGCCGTCGATGTTCCAGTACGCGATGTCGGCGTCGACCTTGGACTCCTCGATCGCGGACACCCACTGGATCATCTGGCCGGGCACGGAGGTGTGGTAGTTGAACGCGTACTCATTGATGTTGATCGGGAGTTGGGTACCCTCCTTGGCGGTGCCCCTGAAGAGGTCCTTCTCCCACCCCCGGTACCTGGCGACGCTCTCGCGCACCGCCTCCGGGTGGCTCAGCTCGTGCCAGGTGATGACGTCGGGAAGAGTACCGGCGGCCTGGGCGTGCGTGAGGAAACCCTTCACCTGGTCGAAGAGGATGCTGGTGTTGGGACCCGCGATGCGGGCCTCGGGCATCTTGCTCCTGATGAGCTGGTGGAAGTCGTCCCAGGCGGCGAAGTAGTCGTCCGGGTCGTTCAGCCAGCTGACCTTGTTGTAGCTCCACTCGCCGGTACCGAACATGTTGCCCTCGGGCTCGTTGAACGGCACGAAGACGACGTTGTCCTGGTACTCCTTCGGCAGCTTCAGGACCTGGTCGACCTGCTTGACGATCTTCTCCCGGTAGAGCTTGAGCTTCTGCTCGGGGGTGTCGCCCGGCCACTGGTACGGGAAGCCGCGGTGGATGTCGGTCATGTAGATGTACACGTCACCGTCGGTGGCGTCGGCCAGCGGCTTGACCACCTCCAGGGCGTCGGCGCCGGGGTGCTGCGGGCCGTCCTGCGCCTTCGTGGAGACCGTGCGCAGGCCCATGCCCTCCATGAGGTTGTTGGTGGGGACGTCCGGACCGTACACGCCGTAGAGGGTGCCGGAGGCGCCGCCGTGGAACGCGCCGGTGTCCGAGCCGAGGTCGACGGTGAGCTGCCCCTCGCGGACCACCGTGACGGTCGCCTGCACCGTGCGCCCGGCTGCCGTTCCCGCCACGGTGAACGTTCCCGGCCGGGCGTACTTGTCGGCCGGTACGTCGTTCCAGGTGACCGGTGTGTCGCGGTCGTAGCCGTCGGAGAAGGAGGAGCGGACGGCGGCGGGGAGGGATGGAGCGGTCCCGGACGTCGTACGGACCTCGAAGGACGTCTTCGAGAGCTCCTTGAGGGTGGGCAGGGTTGCGACCGTACCGGCCACCTGTTCGGCACTGAGCGCCGCGTGCCACACGGTGAAGTCGTCGATGGCCCCCTTGAACAGGGGGTCCGGATAGAAGGACTTGCCGATGTAGCCGGCCGTCGTGGCCGAAGTGCCCAGCAGGTCCTTGGCCTTGATGCTGGTCGCGGCGGAGGAGACCACCACACCGTCGAGATAGGTGGTGACCCGGCCCGCGGTGGAGTCGAGGGTGACGGTGACCGTCCGCCACTCGTCCGCGGGCAGCATCGCGTACCCGCGGGTCTGCGCCTCCGCGCCTCCTCCGCCGGTGGTCACCGAGGTCTGCAGCAGGCCGCTGCTGTTGGACGGGGTGACGAAGAGGTACTTGGTGTCGTTGCTGCCCAGATCGAAGATCCGCTGCCAGGCCGACTTGTCGCCGCCCCACTTCACGCGGGCGGACACCGTCAGGTCGTCCGCTCCGCCGACCACTTCGCGAGGAAGGCGGACGTACGGACCGTCGGAGGTGGGCGCCCCGCCCTGCAGAGCCAGCGCCTTGCCTCCGCCGGTGCCGGTGACGGACTGCGCGGTGGATCCGTTGAGCAGGCTCGCGGTCAGACCGTGGCCGGAACTGTCGCTGATCTTTCCGGAGGCGAGGTCGTCCTGGTCGAAGGTGTAGTGAGCGGCGGGCCGGGGCGCGTCGGCCGCCTGCGCCGGCGCGGCGGGTGTGGCCAGCAGGCCCGCGCCGAGAGCCAGGGCCACGGCGGCCGAGCTTCGGCGCCGGGCGGATCTGTCAGCGGATGGCATGGATTGCGTCCTCAATCCTTCAGTCAGGGGTTCCGGGATCCGGTCGGCCCTCCTCGGGTCGGCGGCTCGTCCACATGCCGTTCCGAGCGGAGAGCCTGGGGAGGAGTACGCCGAACCCGTTCGGTCAGCTGCGCTCCAAGGAGCGCAAGGCAGTTCCAGGCTCCGGATTCCGGGTTCGGGTTCCGGAGTGGAGGTGGATCGCCCAGGGGGCTTCTTGCCCCGTCGGTTCGGCGGAGGGATCGCTTCATCGAACCGGTTCGGCGAAGCTAGCACCGGGCAAAGCGGCCAGCAATCCCCCCGACGTAAGGAACTTCCCTTATCCCTCATGGGATTTGGTGAATCGCGTCCCGAGTATTGACAGCCGCTCCGGCGATTCCTAACTTCGCTTCATGCGAACCGGTTCGACGAAGGAGTCGCCGTGAATATCGGTGAGATCGCCCGCCGGGCCGGTGTCTCGCGGAGCACCGTGTCCTACGCGCTGAGCGGCAAGCGCCCGGTCTCGGAGGGCACCCGAAGGAGGATCCAGCAGGTCGTGGACGAGCTGGGCTACCGACCCAGCGCCAGCGCCCGCGCCCTGGCCAACGGGCGGACCCGCACGCTCGGGCTGGTCTTCCCGCCGGCCGGGAACCACTACACGGGCATGCAACTGGATTTCATCGGCAGTGTGGTGGAGGCCGCCGCGGCCTGCGACTACGACGTACTGCTGTCCCCCAGCGGCGTGGACAGCGACCGCTCCTTCCAGCGGTTGCTGGGGGAGCGGCGGGTCGACGGCGCGATCCTGATGGAGATCCGTCTCGAGGACGACCGGGTGGACCATCTGACCGCTGTGGACTTTCCGTTCGTCGCCATCGGCCGTACCGCGCATCCCGAGGGCGGCTGGTGGGCGGGCCTCGACCACACCGCGCTGGTGGAGGCGTGCGTGCACCATCTGGCGGATCTCGGGCACCGCCGAGTCGCCTTCGTCAACCGCCCCGAGCAACTGCTGCGGAGCGGGTACGAGTCCGCGCACCGCGGCCTGGACGGCTTCACGAAGGCCGCGGCCGAACGCGGGCTGACGGTCCGGACGTACTGCTGCGGGGACGACCCCGCTTCGGGCCAGACGTGTCTGGAACAGATCCTGCACGACGATCCGGCCACCACGGCCCTGGTCACCCTGAACGAGGCCGCGCTCGGCGGCCTCTACCGAGGGCTGGTCGAGGCCGGCCGCCATGTGCCGCGTGACTTCTCCGTCACCGGCGTCGTGGCCAGCCGCTGGGCCCAGACGGTGACCCCGCAGCTCACCGCTGCGGACGTACCGGCGGCGGAGCTGGGCCGTCTCGCCGTCGACCTCCTGGTCGAGCGGCTCGACAACCCCGGCGCACCGCCCCGGCACCACCTCCTCGTACCACCGGTGTCCCTGCGGGCCAGCACCGGGCCGGCCGGCGCCACACCCCCGGCGGACTCTGGGCCCCGTACGCCCTGATCACCCCCCCTACGCGTCAGACCACTGGACACCCGAACCGGTCGCCCGCGCCGTTCGGCATGCCCGCGTTCTCCACCTGCTCACCGTCCTCGGCACCCGCATGCTCAAGACAAAGGAACCCGCGATGAACAGCTCCGCCAGAAAGCGCCGTCTGACGACCGCGGCTGCGACCGCCCTGGTCGTCGCCCTCAGCGCCACTGCCTGCGGTTCGGGAGGCACCGGGGCGAAGGAAGCCGACGACGGCACGTACACCGTCTGGGACCCCTACCCGCAGTTCGCCAAAGGCTCGGCCTGGGACAAGCTCCTCGATTCCTGCGGTGCCGAGGCAGATGTGCAGATCAAGCGGACCGGCTTCGACACCAGCGACCTGGCGAACAAGGCACTCCTTGCCGCTCAGCAGGACAACTCCCCGGACGTCCTCATCGTCGACAACCCGGTGGTGTCGACCCTGGCCGAGGCCGGCGTCCTCACGACCACTGACGAGAACAAGCTCGACACCTCGGGCGTGGACCCCAACCTGCTCGAGGCCGGCCAGCTGAAGGGCAAGACCTACGGCACTCCGATCGGCGCCAACACCCTTGCCCTGTACTACAACAAGGAGGTCCTGCAGGAGGCCGGGGTGGACATCGCCTCGGTCAAGGACTGGCCGACCATGACGGCGGCGCTGGCGAAGGTCAAGAAGGCGGGCAAGAAGGGCATCACCTTCTCCGCGATCGGCACGGAGGAGGGCAGCTTCCAGTTCCTGCCGTGGTTCTGGGGCTCGGGCGCGGAACTGACCGACATCGACTCCTCCGCGGCCGTCTCCGCGCTGTCCCTGTGGACGGACTGGTTGGACAAGGGCTACGCCCCCAACTCCGTACTCAACAACACCCAGACCACCAGCTGGCAGGAGTTCGCGACCGGCGACTACGCGTTCGCCGAGAACGGCACGTGGCAACTCGCCAACGCCAAGAAGGCGGGATTCGACTACGGCGTCCTGCCCATACCGGGCTCCGACGGCGGCAGCGCCGCGGCCCCGATCGGTGGAGAGTTCGTCACCCTCCCGGTGCAGGGCGACGCCGGTCGCTACACCACCGCGCAGAAGCTCGCGGCCTGTCTGACCAGCACTCAGAACCTGTACGACACCGACACGACCCTCTCCTACGTCGCCCCCACCACCGAGGTGCAGGGCAAGCAGATGGCAGCCGACCCCGAGCTCAAGCCGTGGGTGGATGCGGTCAAGGCGGCCAAGGGCCGCACCAGCGATGATCTGGGCACCAAGTACCCGAAGGTCTCGGAGCAGTTGTGGAAGGCCGTCCAGTCCGCCCTCAGTGGCTCGAAGTCTCCGAAGGACGCGCTTGCCGCCGCTCAGTCCGCTGCCAAGTAGCCGCACGTCAGGGACTGTTGATGAGTCACATGACACAACTGCCGCTCTCAGGGGCCGAGACCGGCGCCGGCGAGGCGGCCCCTGCCGCACCGCCCCGGACCCGGCGCCGCCCCAGATCCCAGCAGTGGGCCGCCTGGGCCTTCCTCACCCCGGTGACCCTCTACCTCATTCTCTTCTACGCCTACCCCCTCTACCGCAACATCGACCTGAGCCTGCGCAACTACACCGTCCGTTCCTTCGTCCAGGGCGATGCCCCGTTCACGGGCCTGGAGAACTACAGGACCGTCCTCGCCGACGCGACCTTCCTCCCCGCCCTGCTCCACACCGTCCTCTTCACCGTTGTGTGCCTGGCCTTCCAGTACGTCATCGGGCTGGCGCTCGCGGTCTTCTTCCACCAGCACTTCCGGCTCTCCGCCACGCTGCGGGCCCTGTTCCTGGTGCCCTGGCTGCTGCCCCTGATCGTGTCGGCCTCCACCTGGTCGTGGATGCTCAACAGCGACTCCGGCATCGTCAACGCCGCCCTGCACGGGATGGGCATCGCCCCGGTGAACTGGCTGACCTCGCCGAGCTGGTCGCTGACCTCGGTGATCATCGCGAACATCTGGATCGGCGTACCGTTCAACCTCGTTGTGCTCTACAGCGGCCTGCAGTCCATTCCGGCAGGGCTGTACGAGGCCGCGGCCCTGGACGGGGCGGGTGCCTGGCGGCGGTTCTGGAGCATCACCTTCCCGCTGCTGCGCCCGGTGTCCGCGATCACCCTGCTCCTGGGCCTGGTCTACACGCTCAAGGTCTTCGACATCATCTGGATCATGACCAAGGGCGGCCCTGCGGAGTCCTCCACCACCTTCGCCACCTGGTCCTACCAACTCGGATTCGGCAACCTGCTTCCCGCCTTCGGCCCGGGTGCGGCCGTCGGCAACCTGCTGGTGGTGGCCGCCCTGGTCTTCGGACTGGTGTACATCCGGGTGCAGCGAAAGCAGGCATGGTCATGAACCGAAACACCACGCACACGCGGGGAAACACCAAGCCCACCCGGGGAAGAGGCAGGCGTACCTGGGGAAAGACGGCCGTCGGTCTGCTGCTGACCGGGATCATGCTCTTCCCGGTCTACTGGATGCTGAACGTGTCCTTGACACCCGACCAGAACATGCGCAAGAGCCCACCGGACCTGTTCCCCGTCGACGGCACCCTGGACGGCTACCGCACCGTCCTCGCCGAGCAGTTGCCCTACCTGGGTACCAGCCTCGTCATCGGCCTGGGCACCGTCGTCCTGACCGTGGCCCTGTCCGCTCCGGCCGGTTACGCCCTGGCCAAGCTGCGCCCGCGCGGCGGCGGCGTCCTCGGCTTCGTCCTGCTGGTCGCCCAGATGATTCCCGGCATCATCATGGCGATGGGCTTCTACGCCATCTACCTCAGCCTCGGCCTGCTCCAGTCCGTCCCCGGCCTGATCGTCGCCGACTCGACCCTGGCCGTTCCCTTCGCAGTGCTCATCTTCACCGCGTTCATGTCCGGCATCCCCGGCGAGCTGATGCAGGCGGCGAAGACGGACGGCGCCGGGCCCCTGCGTACCTTCTGGTCGATCGTCGTGCCGATGAGCCGCAACGCCGTCGTCACGGTGTCCCTGTTCGCGTTCCTGTGGTCCTGGTCCGACTTCGTCTTCGCCGGAACTCTGGTCAACGGCGGCCCCCACGAGCCGATCACCCTCGGCATCTACCACTACATCGGCAACAACAACCAGGAGTGGAACGCCATCATGGCCACCGCGGTCGTGGCCTCGCTGCCGGCCGCGGTCATCCTCGTCCTTGCCCAGCGCTACGTCGCCGCCGGTGTGACAGCCGGTGCCGTCAAGGACTGACCTCTTTCACCACTCCCTTCCCCCTCGCCACGGCCGTGCCCGTCCGCCGGACGGCCGGCGCCCCCTGCCCGAGAAACGAGTGACATCTCATGACCGCCGCCCGATCCGGTCCGGCCTTCTCCGTCCAGGACATCCCGTTCAGCACGTACGGTTCCTGGTTCGACATCTCCCCGGTGCTGGCGGAGAAGATCTGGGCCGAGGACCTCCACCTCGTCTCGCACCAGAACGGCATGCACGCCGTGTTGAGCCTTGTGCCGCTGGACGCCGCGACGGCGGAACGGGCCGAGACCCGTGTGACGGCGACGCCGAGCCTGCTGAGCTGGATCGGAGCCGCCGGCCGTGTCGATCTCGCCTACGAGTCGCCGGACACGGTGCGCCTGCGCGGTGCGGGGCTGCCCTTGCGTGTCTCCGCGGCGGCCCGGACGCTGACCCCGTTCAGCGGCACCTACTTCTTCCGCGACGCGTCCGCCGACGCATACGTGTTCACCTCGTACGAGACAGGTCGCCGCTACCGCGTCACCGTGCTCTCCGGCACGGCCACCGATACTTTCGGCAGCCAGGCCCTGGGCAGCGGTGACCGCGGCCTGACCGTCGCCGCCGACGCGGACGGCCCATGGGAGATCGCGATCGAGGAACTCGACACCGCCCGCCCCCCGTACGCCCGGGCGGCAGCCTTCGACGAGGTCGTCGAAGCCGCGCAGAGTTCCTTCGCGGACTTCGTCGACACGGTGGCCCCCTGGCGGTCGTCCGCCACCCCGGCCGCCGAACTCGCCGTCTACGTCGTGTGGTCCGCGACCGTCCATCCGGCGGGGTCGGTCACCCGGCCCGGCGTCCTCATGTCCAAGCACTGGATGGACAAGGTCTGGAGCTGGGACCACTGCTTCAACGCCCTGGCTCTGGCACCCGGACAGCCCGAACTGGCGTGGGACCAGTATCACCTGCCCTTCGACCACCAGGACGGGGCCGGGGCACTGCCCGACTCGGTCACCCACTCCGAGGTACTCCGCAACTTCGTCAAACCGCCCATCCACGGTTGGGCGTTCGGCCACCTGCGACGTCGGCTGAGCATGCCGCCCGGCCCGGCGGAGCTGGCTGAGACGTACGACAGGCTGACACGCTGGACGGACTTCTGGCTCACCGGACGACGTGCACCCGGGGCCGCACTGCCCCACTACCAGCACGGCAACGACAGCGGCTGGGACAACGCCACCACCTTCGACCCCGAACGCGTGGTCGTCACCGCGGACCTGGCCGCCTTCTTTGTGCTCCAGCTTCGCGAACTAGCTGATCTCGCGACTTACTTGGATATTCCGGAGGATGTCCATCGGTGGACGCGAGCCGCCGAGACGACGCAGGCGGCGATGCTCGACCAGCTCTGGAGCGGCGATCGGTTCGTCGCCCGAGGAGTTGACAGCGGCAACACCTGGCACAGTGACAGCCTCCTCGACCTGATGCCCATCGTGCTGGGCGAGCACCTGCCCGATGATGTCAGCGGCGCGCTGGCCGCCCGCATCGAGGCCCACCTGACCCCGTACGGACTGGCCACCGAACTGCCGACCTCCCCGCACTACCTCTCCGACGGCTACTGGCGCGGCCCGATCTGGGCCCCCGCCACGGTCCTCATCGAGGACGGGCTGCGCCGCGCCGGACAGCACTGGCTGGCGGACGAGATCAGCGCCCGCTTCCGCGCCCTGTGCGAGAACCATGGCTTCGCCGAGAACTTCGACGCCCTGACCGGAACGGGCCTGCGGGACCGCGCCTACACCTGGACCGCCAGTAGCTACCTCCTGCTCGCCGAAGCACACGTGAGGCGCGGCGGCGACTCGCCGGTGCCCGTGTCGAGCACGTCTTCGTCCAGATGAGGCACAAGTACCTCCGCGACTGCCGACAGCGCGGCGACGGCCTCCAGTAAGCGGTCCAGGCCGTGGCCCCCAGCACAACCTCGTCCTCACCACATGACGCACCAGTCTCATAACCGGCTCCGACCTGCCTCGGACAAACCTTCTGCAACACGCCTTGAGGCCGGCCCGCCACCGTGGCGGGCCGGCTGGACGCGCTGACTCCGCACAGCCCGAGAAGGTCCGCGGCGCGCTGCCCACCGCCAAACGGCTCACCGACTTCCGCGACACCGTCACGGAACGCGTACAGGCCCGCATGTGCGACATCGACGCCGACGGCGTCGAACTCCTCAGATCGGCTGGAGTACTGGCCGGCGGTACGGAGCATCCCCAGGCGCCGACCGCGGGACGGGAGCCAGGTTCTGATGTTCTTCGACAGAGCCGGAAACCGGGCGCGGGGGACTGCCCTGCCATGTGATGATCCTTCCGGTGTGCAGGGGTTCCCGTCGCACCGGTCACTTCACCATACCCTTGGGGGTAGTAATGGGCCTGATATCCGCTGGACGCCCGGTACGTCTCAGATCCGGCGCCGCCGTGGCGGTGGCGGCCGGACTGCTGATGGCCGGCCTCGCCGCGCCCGCGTTCGCCGCCGACGAACTGCCGCAGACCGACCAGCTGTGGATCAACACGCCGTACGAGCAGATGCTGCCGACCGGTACCGACGGCGGTCAGCCGCAGTCACGCACCCTCGGCGTCGGCATCTACCACGACAACGACAACTTCACGGTGACCGAGGGCAGGCTCACCATCGACGTCTCCGACCTCGCCGGGGTGGCCGAGGTGACCTGGTCCGACAACTGCACGCCGAGCGGTACCGGCGCGGTGTGCGACATCCCCGTGGTCCCCGTGATCGGGGGCGACTACGAGGACCAGGTGTTCCTGACGGTGCGCGCGGCCGACGGCGCCGAAGTCGGCGCGCAGGGCAGGATCACCTACGGGGCGACGGCCACCGGCGGCCCCGACGGGACGCTCACCGCGCCGCTCGAGAGCTTCGACACCACACTCACCGTCGGTGCCGGACCCGACCTCGCCATAGACCCCGTTGCCGAGATCGAGGACGGTCTGCCCGGCGACGAGCGGACGATCCCGTTCAAGGTCACCAACAACGGCAACGAGAGCGCGAACGGGTTCACCGTCAAGCTGTACGCCTCGTACGGCCTGACGGACATGACCCGGTACGACGCCTGTACCTACACCACGACGGACGGCAACGACTACGCGCCGTCGGGCCGGGCGATCTGCACGTTCGGCCAGGTGCTGGCGCCGGGCGAATCCTTCGAGCTGCCCGAGCCGCTGACGGTGCGACTCGCTCCGCACGCACTGAGCGAGCGGCTCGACATCGGCGTCGAGCCGGGCGGCGGCGTTCAGGACATCGACTCCCAGAACGACTACGTGGCCCATCAGATCGGCGCGGAAAACACCGCGGACTTCTCCGTGACCGGTGACGCCGTCTCCGGCACGGCGGGCGAGACGGCCACGGCCGAGCTCACGTTCAAGAACAACGGCCCGGCATGGCTCGGCAACCTCGGCTCCGGTGACCCCGTCGCGGAGGTCCGGCTGGTCGTGCCCGAGGGCACCGAGGTCACCGGCGTGCCGTCCGACTGCTCCCCGCGCACCCTCGACGGCGGCTACCACCCGAAGCGGACGGGCGCCCCGCGCTACGACTGCACCCTGCCGTACTGGGTGCTGGAGGACACCCAGCACACGTTCGCGTTCTCCGTGCGCGTCGACACCGTGGTGCCCGGCGCGACCGGTGCCGTGAGCATCCACCCTCCGTACGGTGAGTTCGGCGAGTACCCCTTCGGCTTCGACCCGGACCTCACGAACAACACGGCGGTCCTGACCGTCAACTGACCGGCCCGCGGGTTCGGAGCAGCGGTTCGGGAGGGCTGCTCCGAACCCGCGCTTCACAGGGCGGCCTCAGCCGGCCGGCTCCCGGAAGCCGGCCGGCGGCACCGTACTGCCTCCCGTCCCCGAGCATCCCGCCAACGGGCAGTTCTGGTCGCACGGGCACGACTACGTGGAGCAGGCACGGCACGCCTGCCGCAGCGGGTGAGGCAAGCCGCGCGTGCGTCGGGTTCCCCGCACGTCACCCTCCGGCACGTCGAGTTGGCTGTTCCGACCGGACTTCGGTGTTCTGGCCGACGTGCAACAACCAGGCACCGTCCTCCTGCTTGGTCATGACGTAGAGCGGGGAGCCCTCTGTGTCACCCTCTGCCGAGTGGTAGACCTGCCGGACCTTGACGGCCGCCACGTCCGGCCGCAGGAACCGCGTGTGAATCGCCTCGTACGTGACCTCGCCGTCCCAGCTGGCGTGGGGCAGCACCGCACGCGTGAACTCGGCGATCGCGTCGAACCCCACCAGAACCCTGCCGGGGGCGGTCGTCCAGAGGGCCTCGGGATGGAAGAGCGCGAGGAATCCCTCGGCGTCCTTGGCGCGCTGGGTGCGTTCGACGGTGGCCACGACCTCTTGGATGGCCTTGACATCTGCGGGTTCGGTTCTCATGCGGATCACTCTGCGGCCTCGAGTGGAGTTGAGGTCAAGGCCGCCATCGAGATCGCACGGACAGGTCTTGGCCGGCGGGTGACGTTTGCGGCCCCGGTGCTCCCTGGTCACGGGGCATCGGGGCCGAGAACCGGGTGGGTGCGCGGGCTTCAGTCGTCGTACGACAGGCCGTGCCCGGAGCGGAAGAGGACCTTGGCGGGGTCGTCGGCCCGTTGGACGGGTACGGGCAGTTTGCCGCGCGGTTCGACCC
Organism: Streptomyces sp. WG7; assembly: GCF_049975785.1. Lineage (NCBI taxonomy): Bacteria > Bacillati > Actinomycetota > Actinomycetes > Kitasatosporales > Streptomycetaceae > Streptomyces > Streptomyces sp. WG7. The sequence goes on along the minus strand of NZ_JBNGGE010000006.1, from coordinate 249,222 downwards.
GGCCGGCGATCACCCGGGCGGCGGCGCGCAGTTCGACCTCGGTCCAGCAGTAGGAGGCCAGTGAGGCCGGGACGTCGCCGAGGTGGGCGATGTCGTAGGGGTTGCGCACCGCGAGGTGGACGACGGGGACGCCCGTCGCGAGCAGCCGGGACACCAGGGTGCGCTGGGCGCTGGTGGCGCCGACGTTGTCGGTGGTGACCACCACCGCGTCCCGTCCCCGTGCGGCGGCCACGGCCTCGTCGATCTTCGCCGCGTCCGGTGCCCGGCCGGTGGCGAGGCGGGTGGTGCTGTAGCCCAGTTCGTCGAACGCCTTGGCCAGTTCGGGCACCGTGGTGCGGGTGTCGTCGGTCGGGAAGGCCGGGCTGGCGCCGACCACGAGCAGCTTCTTCTGCCCGCGGCGCAGCGGGAGCGTCTCGTCCTCGTTGACCAGCAGGGTGGTGGTGCGCTCGGCGATCCGGGCGGCGGCGAGCCGGTGCCTGCGGGCGCCGACGACCCGGTCGACCTCCTTCGGGGAGACGTAGGGGCTGCCGCTGAGCAGGCCTGCCTTGTCCTTGATCCGCAGGATGCGCAGGACTGATGCGTCGAGTCGGTCCTCGGTGATCTCTCCGCTGCGGACGGCGGCCAGGACGCCGTTGTAGGCGACGTCGATGTCCGGCGGGAACAGCAGTTGGTCGGCGCCGGCCTTGAGGGCGAGGACGGGCACGCGGTCGTCGCCGTACTTGGTGCGCACGCCCTGCATGTTGAGGGCGTCGGTGACGATCACGCCGTCGAAGCCGAGTTCGTCGCGCAGTACGCCCTGGAGGATCGTGGGCGACAGGGTGGCCGGTTCGTTGCTGGGATCGAGCGCGGGGACCTGGAGGTGCGCGGTCATGATCGAGTCGACGCCGGCGGCGATCGCGGCCTTGAAGGGCGGGGCGTCGATGCGGTCCCACTCCTCGCGGGTGTGGGTGATCACGGGCAGTCCGGTGTGGCTGTCCTCCCCGGTGTCCCCATGGCCCGGGAAGTGCTTGGCGCACGCCACGACGCCGGCGTGCTGGTAGCCGGTCACCTGCGCCGCGACCATGCGGGCGACCTCGCGGGCGTCGGCGCCGAAGGAGCGGACGTTGATGACGGGGTTGGCCGGATCGACGTTGACGTCGGCGACCGGGGCGAAGTTCTGGTGGATGCCCAGGGCGGCGAGTTCGGTGCCCGATATCCGTCCGGCGGTGCGCGCGTCGGAGGGCGAGCGGCCCGCGCCGAGCGCCATCGCGCCCGGCAGCTGGGTGGCGCCGCTGCCGATACGGACGTTGGCCCCGTGCTCCTGGTCGATGGAGATCAGGGACGGGACGGGGGTGGGCAGGGCGAGCGAGGCCCGCTGCACACCGTTGGACAAATCCGCGATCTGGCGGGGGTCCTGGATGTTGTTCGTCCAGCCGGAGAAGTAGATGACACCGCCGATGTGGTACTTGGCGATGAGCTCGGCCACGGTGCGGACGCCGAGTTCCCTGAGGTTGCGGTCCTGGTCGAACTGGCTGGGGGAAGTCGCCGACGTGCCGTAGAAGTACGGCACGAACAGCTGGCCGATCTTCGCCTCGATGCTCATCCTGGAGATGATCTTCTTGAGGCGGTGGTCGCGTCTGTGCGCGACGGCGGGGGTGGCCGTCACGCCCACGACGCCCGTCGCGGTCGCGGCGACCACGGTCGCGGAGGCGAGAACGGTTCGTCTGGACAGACTCCGGTCCTGCATGCGGACATGCTCCTTCCAGCCTTGCCCATCAAGGGAATTGAAGGAAACGTGCAGTACTCCGAACAGCGGGAAACGTAGCCCGCAGGTGATGGCAGGGCAAGAGGTCTAGACAAAATAGGTCTAGACAAAATGGGGGAGCTCTCCTGGCGTAGGTGTGGGTGCCTGAGCTGGGCCGATAATCCAACACGGCGCTTCCCGTGCTCCTGGGTGCGCCTGGTAGGACTCCGGCAGCTCTCTCCGTTCCCCGGCGCCCGGACAGGTGGTCCGTCCGCCGGCGGTGAACACCGCCCCCGTCAGGCCGGTGCGAGGCGGTGAGGCGTTCGCTCGGCGGTGGATGGGGGCGATGCTCGTGCCCGGAGCCTTCTTCCTGCGGTGGCCGGTGGCCGGTGGCCGGTGTACGGGTCAGGCCGGGATGGTCGGCAGGCCGGCGATCAGCGCACGGAGCTCGTCGAGCTCGACCGGGGTCAGGTCGGTGAGCGGGGGACGGACGGGGCCCGCGCCGTGACCGGTGGCGGTCATGCCCGCCTTGACGATGCTGACCGCGTAGCCGGCCCGGCGGTCGCGGATCTCCGTGTAGGGCAGTACGAAGTCCGACAGCATCCGCGTGACGTCCTGCTGCCGGCGCTCGCGGACGGCGGCGTAGAAACCGAGGGCGAACTCGGGCGCGAAGTTGAAGATCGCCGAGGAGTAGGTGGTCACTCCCAACTGGAGGTAGGGCAGGGCGAACGTCTCGGCGGTGGGCAGACCGCCGATGTAGGTGAGGCGTTCGCCGAGACGGGCATGGATGCGGGTGATGGTGTCGATGTCGCCGACGCCGTCCTTGTAGCCCACCAGGTTGGGGCAGGTGTCGGCGAGACGGGCGACGGTGTCGGCGGAGTAGACGGCGTTGGCGCGGCTGTAGATGACGACACCGAGGGAGGTGGACCGGCAGACGGCTTCGACGTGCCGGGCCAGACCCTCCTGTCCGGCTTCGGTGAGGTAGGGCGGGAAGAGCAGGATGCCGTCGGCGCCGGCGCGTTCGGCGGCCGCGGCGAACTCGAGCGCGGTGGCGGTTCCGTAGCCGGCCGGGGCCAGGATCGGGGTGCCCTCGGGAGCCGTGCCGGTGGCGGCGGCCACGACCCGTTCGACCTCGGTGGGGGTGAGGGAGAAGAACTCGCCCGTGCCGCCGGCGGCGAAGAGGCCGCCGACGTCGTACTTGGACAGCCGGGAGATGTTCTCCCGGTAGGCGTCCTCGTCGAAGGACAGGTCGTCGTGGAAGTGGGTCACGGGGAAGGACAGCAGCCCGGAGCCGATCCGGCGGCCGAGTTCTTCCGGGGTGTAGGACGTCATGGAATGCTCCTGGAGTGGTGAGGGTGAACGTGAGGGCGAAGGGGTGGTGTACGCGGGGGCGGTCTGCCGGCGGATTTCCGCTCGGAGCCCCCCGCACGGCTGGTGCTGGTGCTGGTGCTGGGGCCGGCGCGGGCAGCGCGGCTGTCCGTTGTCGACGCTGCCCGCGCCGGGGTCGGGGAGGCCGGGTACCACGCGGCCGCCGTACGACGGGGCCGCCCGGCCGGGCGACGGGCATCCGCCTGTCGCCGTCGACGACCTACGGGTGGACGGACGTCGTGGTGGATGCGGCGGACACCGGGCCCGGGTGGCCCCGCCTCACCCGTGTGCGAGGACCGGCGGGCGGGGAGAGGCACTACCGTGACGACGCCGTGTCCGCACCATGGTCGCGCACTCCCCATGACGACCCCGCCGGTCGCGGGCCGCGACCGAGGCACTCGCAGGGTCGCCGTCTGTCCACGTCCGACGCTACGGTCGCGATTGATTCACGTCCAACATAGATTTTGGATCTCGCGATACCTGGAGAGCATCAGTGTTCACCCTCGCCCAGCTGACGAGCTTCGTCGCCGTCGCCGAAGAACTGCACTTCACCCGTGCCGCGGAGCGGCTCAACATGACCCAGCCGCCGTTGAGCCGGCAGATCCAGCTGCTGGAGAGCGAGCTGAGCGTGCAGTTGCTGGACCGCACGAACCGGAGCGTGCGGCTCACCCCGGCCGGCCGCGCCTTCCTGGGGGAGGCCCGCCGCATCCTGCGGCAGTCGGAGCAGGCGGCCCTCGCCGTCCGCCGGGTGTCCACCGGTGAGGCAGGGGTCATCGCCGTCGGGTTCACGGCCGCCAGTGCCCACTCCGCGCTCGGCGGCCTGCTGGAGACCGCCAGAACGGTGCTGCCCGGAGTGGAGCTCCTGCTGCAGGAACTCGTCACGCGCGACCAGCTGAAGGCCCTCGGCGAGGGGTCGCTCGACCTCGGGCTGATGCGGCCGACGACCACGGGAGCCGGTCTGTCCGCCCGCACGGCACTGCGAGAGGGGTTGCTGGCCGCACTTCCCGCCGGTCACCCGCTGGCCGCCGAGGACGGGCCGATGCGGATCGAGGACTTCGACGGCGAGGACTTCCTGATGTACTCGCCCATCGAGGCCCGTTACTTCCACGAACTGCTGATCAGCATCTTCCGGTCCGCGCGGACCCGCCCCGTGTTCACCCAGTACCTCACGCAGGTGCACAGCATCCTTGCCCTCGTTGACGGCGGCTGGGGCATCGCCCTCGTGCCCGAGGCCGCGGCCCGGATGCGCTATGGCGGCGTCGTCTTCCGGCAGGTGGCCCTGCCGGACCCGAAGCCGGTCGAACTGAGCCTCGTATGGCGTCCCGACAACGACAATCCGGCGCTCGAAGCCTTGCTGCGACGCCTGTGACATCGGCCCGACATGCCGGTTTCACGGAACTGTCATGAACCGCAATACAAGAAAGGTATGGCAACCAACAAAATTCGACATGGACGTGAATCAGAACCAACTCTACGGTCAACTCAGCCACCGGCTCCGTGGCCAGGACCGTAGGCGGCACCCGCTGTCGCTCTCCTTCCATGTCTAGGAGATTTGTCCATGCTCGATCTCGTCCGGCAGGGCGAGCCGGCGGCGACAGCCGCCCTCGGAACCACCACTGCTGCGCAACGCCGACGACGGCAGCGAAGGCCCGCACCCGGTAGCCGTCGCCGTCGAGCACCACGGTCGCGCCTGAGGTGAGACGCGGGGCGGCCCTCCGGTGCGAGACCGGCCGGCTGCGCGGAACGTGAACCGCCGAACCGTCACCCCCCTGCGTGGCGGTCCCGGAAAGCCGCCTTTCGTGCGCGGACCCGTCCGCAGTCGGCCGCCTCCCCTGATCCTCCGCCGCCGCCCGGCCCCTCCGCCGGACGCGCCTCCGCGTCCGCGCATCCCGCTCCGCCCCTGACCGGAGTCGTGCCGTACCCCCCGCGGCGTTCGGGCCCGGCTACCCCCAACCACAGTTCAAAGAGGAACTGACATGCCACTTCTCGTAGTGGGAATCAGTGTTCTGGTTCTGCTGCTTCTCATGACCAGGCTGAGGCTGAACGGCTTCGCGGCCCTCCTCCTGGTCGCCGTCGGTGTCGCCGTGGTCCAGGGCATCCCGGTGAAGGACATCCCGGACGTCCTCTCCGAAGGCATCGGAGGCCAGATCGGTGACACGATGCTCACCATCGGACTCGGTGCCATGGTCGGCCGCGTCATGGGCGACTCCGGTGCCGCCCAGCGCATAGCCGACAAACTGCTCGACGCCTTCGGGCCGCGCTGGGTGCAGGTCGCCATGGTCGTCACCTCCATGCTCATCGGCGTGACGATGTTCTACGAGGTCGCCTTCATCATCGTCGTGCCCATCGCGTTCACCCTGGTCAGGGTCACCGGCGTGAACCTGCTCTGGGTCGGGCTGCCGATGTCGATCGCCCTGTCCACGATGCACAGCTTCCTGCCCCCGCACCCCGGTCCCACCGCCGTCGCGGCCACCTTCGACGCCTCCGTCGGACTGACGCTCTTCTACGGTCTGTTCATCGCGGTACCGGTCGGCGCGTTCATCGCGCTGCTCTGGCCGCGGCTGCCGTTCATCAGGGCGATGAACCCCGCCATCCCCAAGGGCCTGGTCAGTGAGCGCCAGTTCACCGACGAGGAGATGCCCGGACTCGGATGGTCGCTGTGCGTGGCGCTCTTCCCCGTCGTGCTGATCGCCGGGGCCGCCGTGACCGACATGGCCGCGACCGGCGAGAGCCCGCTGCTCAACACCGTGGCGTTCATCGGATCCGCGCCGATCGCGCTCCTGCTGGCCCTCCTCCTGGCCGTCTGGGCCTTCGGACCGCGCATCGGGCGGAGCCTGTCGGAGGTCAGTGACTCCTGCTCCTCCGCGGTCAAGGCCATGGCGATGATCCTGCTGGTCATCGGAGCCGGCGGTGCCTTCAAGAACGTCCTGGTCGAAGGTGGTATCTCCGACTACATCAAGGACATCACCGACTCGTGGTCCATATCCGCCATCGTCCTGGCGTGGCTCATCGCCGCCATCCTCCGTGTGGCCCTCGGGTCGGCCACGGTCGCCGTCGTCACGGCCTCGGGCGTGGTGCTGCCGCTGCTCGCCGACAGCGGTGCCCATCCCGAGATGATGGTGCTCGCCGTCTCCTGCGGATCGATCGCCTTCTCACACGTCAACGACCCCGGCTTCTGGTTGTTCAAGGAGTACTTCGACCTTTCCGTCATCCAAGCGATCAAGGTCCGCACCACCTACACCACGGTGCTGGCGATCCTCGGCCTGGGCGGCGTCCTGGTGGCCGAGTGGGCCCTCGACGTCCTCAGCCTGTGACCACCGGCCGCCGCACCCCCTGATACAAGGAGTCCGAAGAAGACATGACCAAGAACCAGCCGACCGTCACCGCGTTCTCCGTCTATCCCGTGGCGGGCCGCGACTGCATGGAACTGAACCTCTCCGGTGCCCACGGCCCCTATTTCACCCGCAACGTCGTCGTCCTGACGGACTCCGAGGGGCGCACCGGCCTCGGTGAGGTACCCGGCGGTGCGAAGATCACGCAGACCCTCGAGGACGCCGAGTCCCTCGTGGTCGGTGCCAAGGTCGGCGACTACAAGCGTGTGCTGCGCGAGATCGCGGACCGCTTCGCCGACCGTGACTCCGGCGGACGCGGTGCCCAGACCTTCGACCTGCGGACCACGGTCCACGCCGTCACCGCCGTCGAGTCCGCACTCCTCGACCTGCTGGGCCAGCATCTCGACGTGCCGGTCGCGGCCCTCCTCGGAGACGGACAGCAGCGGGACTCCGTGCGGGTGCTCGGCTACCTCTTCTACGTCGGCGACCCCGACCGCACCGACCTGGAGTACGTCCGCGGCCACGACGCCGACGTCGACTGGTACCGCATCCGGCACGAGGAGGCCCTCACTCCCGAGGCGATCGTCCGACAGGCCGAAGCCACCTTCGACCTCTACGGTTTCCGTGACTTCAAACTCAAGGGCGGCGTCCTCGAAGGCGCCGAGGAGGTCAAGGCCGTACGCGCCCTCAAGGACCGCTTCCCCGAGGCCCGGATCACCCTCGACCCCAACGGCGCCTGGTCGCTGAAGGAAGCCGTCGAACTGTGCGCGCCCCTGGTCGGCACGCTCGCCTACGCCGAGGACCCCTGCGGGGCGGAAGGCGGCTACTCCGGGCGCGAGGTGCTCGCCGAGTTCCGTCGCGCGACCGGCCTGCCCACCGCGACCAACATGATCGCGACCGACTGGCGGCAGATGACCCACGCCCTCGCCCTGCAGTCGGTCTCCATCCCGCTGGCCGATCCCCACTTCTGGACCATGCAGGGTTCCGTCCGCGTGGCGCAGTTGTGCAACGCGATGGGCCTGACCTGGGGCTGTCACTCCAACAATCACTTCGACATCTCCCTCGCGATGGTCACGCACTGCGGTGCCGCGGCCCCCGGCGCGTACAACGCCCTCGACACGCACTGGATATGGCAGGAGGGACTGGAGCGCCTCACCACCGCACCGCCCCGCATCATCGACGGCGAGATCGCCGTGCCCGACGCCCCCGGGCTGGGCGTGCAGCTCGACATGGACCGGCTCCTGGCGGCTCATGAGCTCTACCGGGCGAAGGCCCTCGGGGCCCGGGACGACGCCGTGGGCATGCAGTACCTGGTTCCCGGCTGGGAGTTCGACGCCAAGCGGCCCTGCCTCGTGCGGTAAGCACCGGCGGCGCGGTGGTGGCGGCGCAGTGAAGCGCTCGCGCACCCGTGTCCACGCACCCGTGTCCACGCGCCCGTGTCCACGCGCCCGTGTCCACGCGCCCGTGTCCGCTCGCCCGGGCCCGGCGAGCGCCGGGCCCGGGCCGGGACCGGTCTGGACGTCCGAGGCGTGGCACGGAACCTGATGGCGTGTCACCTGCCCGGACATCCACCCACACGACTCCCGAGGAGGGCGGACGCGGTCGCGCCGTACCGGACGACCGCCCCCGACGCACAGCCTCCGCGACTCGGCGCCGAACGCAACCCTCGGCTACAGGAGGACGAGCAGCTTGGTACCGGGGACCAGTTTCCGATTGACCGAGGTCGACTGGACGAACACGGTGTACGCCGCGTTGCTCCCAGGGGCCACCGTCGCCTCCGCGTCCGGCAGGCCCAGGAGCTGCCGGGCGGCGGGGCCGGTGAACACCTTTCCGGTCATGCGGCCGGTGGTGGGGTCCTTCTCCGCCACGGCGATCTTCTTCTTGGCCTGGATCTTCTCGCGCTTGGAGAGCTCGTAGAAGGCGCAGCCGGTCTTGTACGGATGCCCGGCGCCGGTGACGAAATCGCGGATCGACATCTGCTGGTCCACGGGGATCAGTACGTACTTGCCGGCGTCGAGGGACTGAAGGCTGGACTTCACGTCGGCCGTGCTGAGGTCCTGACCCACCGAGAAGAGGTTCCTGGTCCCGCGCACCCCCTGCTCGCGATCCCGCAGGAACCTCGTGGCGGCCGACTTGACGGTGCCGATCGCCTCTTCGACGCCCTGCGCCGAGTCGGCGTCCCAGATCGAGATGTTCCCCGTCGGGAACCCGTACTGCTGAGCGGTGCGCTTGGCCAGCGAGTTCGGCACCATGATGGCCGAGGTCCAGTGATCCGGAAGACTGTTCAACTTGTCCCCGATCCTGCCCCGCCACGAGTCCAGGACGGCGCGGCCGTCGGGAAGGTGATCGTGGCGCGAGCCCGTCTCGTCCGCGCCGGAGGCGTTCTCCTCGCCGTCCGTGACGACGACCTGGAGGAAGCTGTGCTCGCCGTACTCCTCCCATATGTGGCCGAGGTCGTCGAGCGCCTTCACCGACGCCTGGATCAGCGCGGTCGCGCCGTTCTCGACGGTGTACAGGCCCCGCATGGACGGCAGGTGCTTCACGTCCATGTCCCACACCAGGTTCTCGACCAGGTGGTCGAAGGCGTAGAGGCTGATCCGGGTCTCATGGCCGAGTCTGTCGGACTCCTCCTGCAGTCCCTTCACGAACTCGTCCACGACACGGATGAGCTGCTCCGAATGCCCCCTCATCGAACCGGACTTGTCGATGACGAGAGCGACGTGGTTCACGAAGTGCTTCTTGAGGCGGTCCTTTACCGTTGCGCTCATCGCGCCAATCCCCTTCCGTTCGTTTCCCCGTGGGACCGCGACGGTGCCCTGCGGAGACGCGGCTTCCCCGATGAAGGCGAGCCAGTCGGTGTTCCAGCCTGTCCAAGCCGTTGGGCGTCGGTGTGAAGCGGGGGACGAACGGTCGCCGCACGCGTCACGGAACGCCCTCTTCCGTCGGCAGACGTCTCAGCCGGGCAGCGCGCAACCCCGCATGGAATCCGGTCCGTTCGGAAGATGGCTTCACTGTATGGGGCAGCACTGACAACGCATGGGACGGTCCGGCCCGCGGCCGTCCTCCCGACAGGGCGCGCGAGACAGCACGATGCCGGGTACTGAACCCCAGGGGCCGGGCGCCGGCGGCCCGGCGTCGGCTTCGAGGAGTCCGGGGAGACCAACCGCGGTCGTGAGCTGCGGCCCGTACCGTGCCGGGGCGGGCGGCGGCAGTGGGCGGTTCGCGATCGGGACGCGCGGCCGCCGCGGCGAACGCGTCACCGGACCCCCGCCAACGCCCTCCCCCTCCGCCCGCCGCGACCGATGTCGGCGACGGCCCCTCGGTCATCCCCATTGCCGACGGTGACACGGCTCGCTATGTTAACGAGAAATCACATTCCTCGGTGGGACTCGAAGCGTGGTGGTCGCCCAACTGACATGTCGGGAGAAAGACGCAGAGCACCGTCTGGCCCTCAGGGAAGAAGCGGGTAAGTCAATGGAGAATCTCAGCAGGCGAGGAGTGCTGTCGCTCGGTGTCGCGCTCGGCCTCGTGAGCGTGGCGGACAGCGCCAAGGCGTGGGCGTGGCCGTCGGCCGACTCGGTGGCCGGCACGGGCACGGGTGCCGATCCGGAGTACGTCTGGGACAGCGCGACGGACCCCTTGATGGCTTCGTTGCTCAAGAGGGGTCAGGTTCCGTCGGTCAACACCGCGATGGAGAGGTGGGTGGACAACGGTGACCCGCTGCCCAGCGGTTTTCCGGCCGAACTCACCGCGCACCTGAGGCAGGTCAACAGGCTGCCCTCCTGGGCCGACCGCGCCAAGCTGGCCCGCGCGGCCGACTTCAACCGGCGCAGGGACACCTACCTGTTCATGCTGTACGGCCTCGGCAGCGGCATCATGAGCACCGTGATCCCGCGCGAGGCCAGGAGTGTCTACTGGTCGGCGGGCGGTGCCGACATGAAGGACCGCGCGGCCAAGACGTTCACGTTCGGCTACGACCTGTCCCAGTTGGGAGCCTTCGAGCCGACCGGGCAGTTCGTCGTCACCGCCAACAAGACCCGGCTGGTGCATGCCGCGGTGCGCCACCTGCTGCCGCAGTCGCCGCACTGGAAGTCGGGCGCCGACCAGGACATCCCGATCAGCGCCGCCGACATCCTGGTCACCTTCCACAGTCTGGGAACCTACGTACGCAGCAAGCTGATCGACTGGAAGGTCCCGTTCCCCGCGGAGGACCAGGAGGCGTTCCTGCATTCCTGGCAGGTCGCGCTTCACCTGCTCGGTGTGCCGGACGAGTACATCCCCAGGACCTGGGCGGCCGCGGAAGCGCAGTCGGCGCAGGTGCTCACGCCGATCCTCGCCCCGACGACCGAGGGCATCAAGCTGGCCGAGGAACTGCTCGGCCTGACCGCGCAGATCGATTTCGGCGTCACCCGTGGGTTCCTGAACGAGTTCGTGCGCTACGTCCTCAGCGACGAGGTCGGCGACTGGCTGGGACTGCGACGCGACTACGCGGCGGCGGCCCTGGTCCGCACCGCGTGGCCGACGTACATCAAGTTCCGTGAGGGGCTGTCGCCCGTCATGCCCGGCACCTTCTACATGGTCGACCAGTTCGTGCGCGCCCTGGCCATGCTGTTCCTCAACAAGGGCTCCTCCACGACCACCACCCCCATCACGATCCCCACCGGGAACAGGCCGGCCGGCTGAGCCGCCGGCCCCGTCCCGCGGGTGCCCGTCCCACGGCAGTCACGTCGAGGGACCGGCACCCCGGTGACGTCCCCCCGACGCGCCGCACGGGACGGTGTCTCGTCGCGCGCCGGGTTCCGGCACCCGTTCACAGGCCCAGGGCACCCACGACCAGGGCGGTCACGGCGTCACGGTGGTCGAGACCGTCCTGCCAGCGCAGTCTGCGTCCGGCCTCGACCACCACGCCGAACCCCGCGTGCACCAGCACCCGGGCCTGACGCGGGTCCAGCTCCGGACGGGCCAGCCGCAACTGCTGTTCCCAGACGGCGATGTGCTCCCGCTGCGCGAGGACCAGGGGCCGCCGCAGATCCGTCGGCAGACCGGCCAACTCGGCTTCGGCGACGCTGTTGAGCGCGGTGTACTCGAAGCTGTAGGCCACGTACGTCGCCGCCAGCGCGACGACGGCCTCGTGCGGGCCGGCCGCCTCGTGAAGGCTCTGCTCCACCCACTGGGCCAGCAGTCCCGCGGCCTGGAGGCACGCCGCCGCCAGGATGTCGACCTTGCCGGGATAGTGCCGGTAGAGCGCGGACGGGGCCAGTCCCACCGCCCGCGCGATCTGTCCGTTCGTGACGTTGGCGAACCCGTTTTGTGCGAACAGCGGGACGGCGGCCGCGAGGATCTCCGCGCGCCGGGTGCGCGGCACCGGCTGGGCGGGCAACTCGACCGGGCGTGCGCCCTCGTGGGCCGCCTCGGGGTCGGTGGCGGCCACGCGCAGCGCCGATGCCGACAGCAGGTTCTCGGCCCGGCGCCCGGCGATCGAGGTGTGGTGCATCGTGATGGAGCCGATCGCACCGAGGGCCGCCACCGCCCGCAGCCGCTCGTCGGGCAGGGGGTACGCACGCTGCACCGCCTCGTCGACCCGCCCGACGACGTGCCCGAACTTCGCCTTGAGATGCCGCCGGTCCTCACGATTGAGGTACCGGGCCTCCCACCGGTACACGCCGCCCGAAGCGCGGTGCGCGACGGTGACCCGGGTGACTGCGGTGAGCACGTCCGTCAGGGGCGCCCCGGGAGGCACCTCGTCGAGCGAGGCGACCAGTCGTTCCGCCGTGACGTCGGCGCACTCGGCGAAGAGCGCGTACTTGTTCGGGAAGTGCCGGTACAGGGCCGCCGCCGTGATGCCCACACCGGCGGCGATCTCCTCCATGGAGGCCCTGTGGTAGCCGCGCTCGCTGAAGACCCGGCCTGCCGCCTCGACGATGAGCTGCTTGCGGTTGCGGGGCCGGGTGGCCGCGGTCGGATCGGCGGTCACGGCCGAACGGGCGGAGGCGGAGGCGGGACCATGCGGATCAGTCAATCACACGTCGCCCGGAGGGCCCGGGCTTTCGCGACGGACCGCACGGGACGTGTATCCCGCATCACTTCCCACCGGGCCCGGTGCGCACGACCCGGCGGGTGTGGTGAGGTCAGGCGAAGGTGAGGACCGGCTTGACCGCGCTTCCGTCACGCATGGCGGCCACGGCGGCGTCGATCTCCTCGAAGGGGAACGTGGTGATCAGCCGGTCCACCGGAAAGAGGCCGCGCCGGTGCAGGCCGATCAGCTCGGGGATGAAGCGGGCCGGGTCGGAGTCGCCCTCCATCACCCCGTGCACGCGAACGCCCTTGGCCATCAGGCGCATCATGTCGAACGTGACCTCACCGCCGAGGGCGACGAAGGCGAGTTCGCCGCGCGGACGCAGCGCCCCGACGGCACGGTGGAGCATCTCCGGCCGGCCCGTGGTGTCCACGACACGGTGCGCCCCGCCCCCGGTGAGGTCGCGCAGCGCCGCCACCAGACCGTCACCCGGGGGCAGGGCCGCCCGGGCGCCGAGTCCGACGGCCAGGGCCCGCCGGGAGGCCACCGGGTCGACGGCCACCACCGGGTCGCAGCCCACGGCCACCGCGGCCATCAGCGCACTCAGCCCGACCCCGCCGGCCCCGAACACCACGAGTGAGGTCCCCGGCTCGGGTCGCAACCGGTTGAGCACGGTCCCCGCCCCCGTCTGCCCTCCGCAACCGAGCGGCGCGGTGACCGTGTCCGGCAGACCGGAGGGCACCTTGACCACTCCGCGTTCGTGGACGACGGCGTACGTGGCGAAGCTGGACTGCCCGAAGAAGCCGCCGTGCAGGGGGGCGCCGTCGAGACGGAGCGCGGTGGTGCCGTCGCCGCGCCCGCCGGACAGGTTGAGGTCCCGCGCGAAGTGGCAGTACGCCGGATGGCCCGCCACGCACTGCGGACACGTGCCGCAACTGGCGAACGTCAGGCAGACGGGGTCCCCCGGCACCACGCCGGCCACCTCCGCGCCCACCGCCTCGACCCGGCCGGCGCCCTCGTGGCCGAAGACCATGGGCGTGAGCCGCCGGGGCCAGCCGGCCTGGATTCCCAGGTCCGTGTGACACACCCCGACCGCGGTCAGCCTGACCAGCACCTCACGCGCGCGCGGGTCCTCCAGCTCCACGTCCCGGAGGGCGAACGGTGCGCCCGGCTCCGGGGTGACCGCGGCGCGGGCGCGTCTCACGCGCCGTCTCCCGGGCGCCGGTCCCCGGGGGCGGACCCGGCGACGCGTTCGAGGAAGAAGTAGTAGAAGGGGCCGTCGGCGGGGACACCCTTGGCGTTCATGATGCCCATGAGGGTGCTGTCGTCCACCCGTTTGAAGTGGTCGAGGACCGGCCGGCCGTCGTAGACCATCGTCGCCGTCGACTCGCCGCGGAACTCGACGGTCCACAGACTGGCCTCGCCCTTGCCCAGCTCGCGGTCGGAATACAGCCTGCCCTCCGGGTCCCGGCAGATCAGCGGCTTGGCGTCGTGCACGGCGGTGAACGTCTTGCCGTACCAGCCGGCCTTCGCCAGCTCGCCGTTGAGGGGGTGGCCGGTGTCGAACTCACCGCCCTTCCACTCGCCGAGGATCTCCTCGGGCCGGACGACCTCCAACGCGGCCCAGACGGCGTCCAGCTCGGTGGCTTCGACGGGTCCCTTCGTCTCGCGGAGCGTCCGGAAGCGGGTGCGGGCTTCGAGCGGGTCCATACGGTGTCCTCTCGTCGATGCCGAGAATCGTGGAGGCGGTGCGCAAGCGCGGGAAGGGACGCGGAGCCCCCGCCCGGCCGCGTCACAGGGAGGGGTGCGGGGCGGGGCTCCGGGAGGCGGACCGCGCGGGTGTCGGGTGCCGGAGGGGAGTCCGCCGGTGGAACGGAAGTGCCGCTTCGCCGGTGACCACGTCGGGGTACCCCACGGTGCCGAGGCTCAGCAGGACGTGGCGTTCGGCGACCTCTTCCGCGGTGAGCGGGCCGTCGGGGCGGAACCAGTTGGCGACGCCCTGGCACATGATGAGGACCGAGCGGACGGCGTCGGCCGGTATCGGTGTGGTGAACACCCCCTCGGCGCGGCCCGCTTCGACCGTGTCCAGCAGCATGTGCTGGAGGTAGTCGCGCAGGGCCACGTAGCGGGCCCGGTTCCTGGGCTCCAGGCTGCGGATCTCGGTGTCCAGGAAGGCCAGGGACCTGCGGTGGGCCATGTACAGCACGATCGACTCGACCATGCCGCAGAACCTCGCCAGCGGAGTGGTCCCGGCCTCCGCGGCCGCCGCCCGGCAGCGGTCCAGGACGTCCTTGATGGACGTCTCCAGCAGGGTGGCGAGCAGCGCCTGCTTGTTCTCGTAGTGGTAGTACAGCGCCGGCACGGTGACACCGACCCGGCCGGCGATGTTCCGGACCGAAGTGCCGTGGTAGCCCTGCTCGTTGAAGGCCTCCATGGCGTGCACCAGGATCGGGTGCAGGTCGAGCTGCCCGTAGGTGCGCCAGTGCTGCGCCGGCGTCGCGGTGTCCTGGCTCGGCTCGGTGTTCAACGACTCTCCTCGCAACATGCGTCGACGGGCGACATCGTACGGCCGTGAGTCCGGATTCCCTCCTCTCGCATGCTTAGCGATCGATCAGGAAGAGTGGCCGACGGGCGTCCCGGCTTCGACTTCCTTCCCCGATAAGTGCCCCCAAAACTACTGGTGTTCAGGCGTTGACCGATCGGCCGCACGCTTCTACGTTCTTAGCGAACGCTCAGTAAGGGCCCGGTAGTGCGGCGGCGAGCCCGCCGCGCCCCGAGAGAGGAACCCATGAGCCACCACCCCCCTGACGTCCAGGGCCGCGGCAGTGCCGGGCCGCTGGACGGCGTGCGCGTGGTCGAGCTGGCGGGCATCGGCCCCGGCCCGTTCGCCGCGATGCTGCTCGGAGACCTGGGCGCCGACGTGGTGCGCGTCGACCGCCCGGGACCCGCACCGCTCGCCGGCGACCCGGCCCACGACGTGACCAACCGCAACAAGCGTTCGGTCCTGGTCGACCTCAAGTCGCCCGAAGGGCCGCGGACCGTACGGGCACTGGCGGCGCGCGCGGAGATCCTGGTGGAGGGGTACCGACCGGGTGTCGCGGAGCGGCTCGGGGTCGGCCCCGAGGAGTGCATGGCCGTCAACCCCGCCCTGGTGTACGGCCGGATGACCGGCTGGGGCCAGCGGGGGCCGCTCGCGCACCTGGCCGGTCACGACGTCGGCTACATCGCCACGGCCGGCGCCCTCTCCATGATCGGCGCGCCGGACGGGCCGCCCGCCGTCCCCGCCAACCTGCTCGGTGACTACGCCGGCGGTTCGCTCTACCTGACCACCGGCGTCCTGGCCGCGCTGCTCACCGCCCGCGCCACCGGCCGCGGCCAGGTGGTGGACGCCGCGATCGTCGACGGCACGGCCCACCTCACCGCACTCTTCTGGGGCATGCTCGCCGCGGGCACCTGGCGGGATGCGCGCGGACACAATCTGCTCGACGGCGGCTGCCCGTACTACGGCGTCTACGAGACCGGCGACGGCGGCTGGATGGCGGTCGGCGCGCTGGAACCGCAGTTCTACACCGTGTTCGTCGCCCTGCTGGGCCTGGACGGCGACGTGCTGCCGGACCGCGCGGACCCGGGCAACTGGCCGGAGCTGCGGGCCCGGTTCACCGCCCGGTTCAAGACCGCGACCCGCGAGAAGTGGACGGCCGTCTTCGAAGGCACCGACGCCTGTGTCGCGCCCGTTCTCTCGCTGCGCGAGGCGTCCGGCCACCCGCACCTGACCGGGCGCGGCACCTACACCGAGGCGCACGGGATCACCCAGCCCGCCCCCGCGCCCCGCTTCTCCGCCACCCCAGGCACCCTCCGGCTGCCACCCGCCGTCCCGGGCGCGCACACCGCCGACGTGGCCCGTGACTGGGACATGCCCGAACTGCTGAAGGACCGCCGCTGATGGAACTGTCCTCCCCTCTCACGTACGCGGGCGACCCGCGCGACGCCGCGGACCGGGCCGCCGCCCTGGAGTCCGCGGGACTCGACGCCGTCTGGGTGGCCGAGGCCTACGGCTTCGACTCCCCGACGGTCATGGGATACCTGGCCGCGAAGACCGAGCGGATGCGGATCGGCTCGGCCATCCTGAACGTCTACTCGCGCACTCCCGCACTGATCGCCCAGACCGCCGCCGGACTCGACGCCCTCACCGGCGGCCGCGCCCTCCTCGGCGTCGGCGCCTCCGGTCCGCAGGTCGTCGAGGGCTGGCACGGCCGCCGCTACGACCGCCCGCTGGGCCGTACCCGCGAGGTGATCGAGCTGTCGCGGCGTATCTGGCGGCGCGAGGTGATCGAGCACCACGGCATCACCGACCTGCCCCTGCCGCCCGAGAAGGGCGGTACCCTCGGCAAGCCCCTGAAACTGCTCACCCACCCGGTCCGCGACACCATCCCCGTGTACGTCGCCGCGCTCGGCCCGGCCAACGTCCGGATGACCGCCGGACTGGCCGACGGCTGGCTCCCGTTCCTCTACGCGCCGGAACACGCCGCCAAGGTGTGGGGCCCGGCCCTGGCCGAGGGCACCGCCGAGCGCGCCCCCGGGCTCGGACCGCTGTCGGTCGTGGCGGGCGGCCTGCTCGCCATGGGCGACGGCGCCGAAGCGGTCCGCGACCTGATGCGCCCCACCGTCGCCCTGTACGTCGGCGGCATGGGCGCCCCGGGCCGCAACTTCTACCACGACCTGGTCCGCGCCTACGGCTACGAGTCGGCCGCCGCCGCCATCCAGGAGCACTACCTCGCGGGACGCCGGAAGGACGCGGAGGCCGCGGTGCCGGCCGAACTGCTGGAACAGATCTGCCTGGCCGGCCCGGAGGGCTACGTCCGGGACCGCGTCGAGGTCTTCCGCGAGGCCGGCGTGACGATGCTCAACGTCACCCCCGTGGGTCCCGATCCCGCCCGGCTGATCGAGCGCGTGAGGAGCTGGCTGTGACACCGAAGGCCGTGACACCCAAGACTGAGACGGCGAAGGCCGTGACGTCGAGGGCCGTGACTTTGCGGCGGGACCTGTACGGCCCCGACCACGAGGCGTTCCGCGAGACCGTGCGGACCTTCCTCGCCAAGGACGTGGCCCCGCACCACGAACGGTGGGAGAGGAACGGCGTCGTCGACCGTGAGGTGTGGTGTTCGGCGGGCCGCCAGGGCCTGCTGGGACTGGCCGTCGGCGAGGAGTACGGCGGCGGTGGGACCGAGGACTTCCGCTACAGCGCCGTGCTCATCGAGGAGTTCGCCCGCGCCGGCGCCTCCGGATTGGCACTGAGCCTGCACAACGACATCGTCGGCCCGTACCTGACCCGGCTCGCCACCGACGAGCAGAAGCGGCGCTGGCTGCCCGGGTTCGTCTCCGGCGACATCGTCACCGCCATCGCCATGACGGAACCCGGCGCCGGTTCCGACCTCCAGGGCATCCGCACCACCGCCACCGACCAGGGCGACCACTACCTGCTCAACGGCTCGAAGACCTTCATCTCCAACGGAATCCTCGCCGACCTCGTCGTCGTGGTGGCCCGTACCGCACCCGAGGGCGGCAGCAGGGGGCAGAGCCTGCTCGTCGTCGAGCGCGGCGCGGACGGCTTCGAACGCGGCCGCAACCTCGAGAAGATCGGCCAGAAGGCCCAGGACACCGCGGAGCTCTTCTTCAACGACGTGCGGGTCCCCAAGGAGAACCTGCTGGGGGAGGAGAACCGCGCCTTCACCTATCTGATGGGCAACCTCGCCCAGGAGCGGCTGGCCATCGCGGTCGGCGCCGCCGCCGCGGCCGAGGAGCTCCTCGACCTCACCACGCGGTACGTGAAGGAGCGCGAGGCGTTCGGACGGCCGCTGGCGAAGCTCCAGCACATCCGCTTCGAGATCGCCGAGATGGCCACCGAGGCAGCGGTCACCCGCACCTTCCTGGACCGCTGCGTCGCCGAGCACAGTAGGGGCCGGCTCGACGCCGTGCACGCCTCGATGGCCAAGTGGTGGGCCACCGAACTGCAGAAGCGGGTCGCCGACCGCTGTCTGCAACTCCACGGGGGCTACGGCTACATGAGCGAGTACCGGGTGGCGCGAGCGTTCCTCGACGGACGGGTCCAGACCCTCTACGGCGGCACCACCGAGATCATGAAGGACATCATCGGCCGCTCCCTCCTCGACTGAGCCGGCGCCAGGCGCCCACGCTGAACCCGTGCCGCGTGCGCGGCCTGTCGTGAACCCACAGGGAGGGCACCCGAGGTGAGCACCGAAGCGTACGTGTACGACGCGATCCGCACCCCGCGCGGACGCGGCGAGGCGAACGGCGTCCTGCACGGCACCAAGCCGATCGACCTGGTCGTCGGGCTGATCCACGAGCCCCCCGCCGTTTCCCGGACCTCGACCCGGCGGCGATCGACGACACCGTGCTCGGCGTGGTCGGCCCCGTCGGCGGCCAGGGCGCCGACATCGCCCGCACCGCGGCCATCGCGGCCGGGCTGCCGGACACCGTGGCCGGCGTCCGGGAGAACCGCTTCCGCGCATCGGGCCCGGAAGCCGTCAACATGGCAGCCATGAAGGTCTGTTCGGGAGGGAACGACCTGGTACTGGCAGGCGGCGTGGAGGCCATGTCCCGCGTCCCCATGGGCAGCGACGGCGGAGCCTGGGCGCTGGACCCGCGCACCAACCACGACACCGGCTTCGTCCCGCAGGGCATCGGCTTCCCCGGCTGGGCCGGCGGCGTCCTCCAGTACATCAACGGCTACGGCGACTACGCCGGGGCAGGTGCCGGCCTGCCCGGCTTCGTGGCACGCGCCCGCGAGCTCGCCGACCGCTACGGCGAGCGCTTCACACCGCCCGCGCTGCTGCTGCGCAAGGCCGAGCGGGGCGAGACCTCCACGGACTCCTGATCCCTCTCCCGATCACAGGCGGCCCTCCGCACCCCGCCGCGCTCCTCCCGGCACGCCTGCCGGGGCGCCCCACCGCCCCGGTCTCCCGGACGTTCCCATCCGACCCGCAAGGAGGCCCCGATGACATCAGCGCCCCGTACGACCGGCGAACCGCCCGCCGCCCCGGCCGACCGGACCCTGCCGCGGCTGCTGGCCCGCAACGCCCGTGAGTACCCCGGACTGCCCGGCCTCTCCTGGCAGCAGGCGGACGGGGACGGCGCCTGGACGACGCTCAGCTGGGCGCAGATCCACGAGCACACCGGACGCCTGGCCGCCGGCTACGCGGCGCTCGGCGTCGGCCGCGGCGACCACGTGCTGATGATGATGGCCAACCGTCCCGAGCACTGGCTGTCCGACCTGGCGCTCGGCCGCCTCGGTGCCGTCCCGGTCAGCGTGTACGGCACCGCGGCCCCCGAGCAGGTCACCCATATCGCCCGCAACTGCCGGGCCCGTCTCGCGGTGGTCGAGGGGACGGCGCAGGTGGCGGTGTGGGAACCGCTGCTGACCGACGCCGGCACCCCGCTGGCCCGGCTGGTGGTGGCCGAGGCGGGCGCCGAGGGCGGCCACGTCCCGTACGCCGCCCTGCTCCGGGACCCCGCGCCGGAGCGGTTCGCGAAGGAGCTGGACGCCGCGAGCCCCGACGACCCGCTGACCGTCGTCTACACCTCCGGAACCACCGGGGAGCCGAAGGGCGTCGTCCTGACCCACCGCCAGGTGATGGCCAACGCCCTGGCGCTGGACGCCGTGGTGGAGCTGCCGCCGCACGTCGAGCACATCTGCTACCTGCCGTTCGCCCACATCGCCGAACGGATGCTGGGCATCTACCTGCCCTGCCACCGCGCCTCGCACGTCTACCTCTGCGCCGACCCCGCGGGCGTGGGCAGGGTCGTGCGCGAGGTGCGCCCCGCGCAGTTCTTCGGTGTGCCGCGGATCTGGGAGAAGCTGTGCGCCGCCGTGCGGGCCGTCCTGTCCCTGATGCCGGCCGAGCAGCGGGCGGCCATCGACGCGGCGTCCGCGGTGGCCCGCGAGCACGTCGGGTACCGCGAGCGGGGCAAGACGCCGCCCGCCGAGCTGGAGGAGCGCTACGCCCGTGCCCGCCAGGACGTCCTGTTGCCGCTGCTGGCCGCGGGCGGCCTGGACCGGGTGACCTGGGCGGCCAGTGCCTCGGCGCCCATGCCGGTCGACGTGGTGGACTTCTGGGCCGGGTTCGGCATCGTGATCATGGATGCCTGGGGGCTGACCGAGACCACCGGCGTGGCCACCACCAACAGCCCGCGAACCGGCTTCCGGATCGGTTCGGTGGGACGCCCCGTGGAGTCCGTGGAGGTCAGGGTCGCCGCGGACGGCGAGATCGAGGTGCGCGGCGAGTCCGTCTTCTCCGGCTACCTCCAGCCGGACGGTTCGGTGCGGCCCGCCGTGGACGCCGACGGCTGGCTGGCCACCGGCGACATCGGCCGGACGGACCAGGACGGCTACCTCTGGCTCACCGATCGGAAGAAGGAGATGATCATCACCTCGTCGGGCAAGAACGTCTCGCCCGCCCTGGTGGAGAACGCGCTCAAGGAGCACCCGCTGATCGGTCAGGCGCTGGTCCACGGCGACCGCCGCTCCTACCTCGTCGCGCTGCTGGTGCTCGACGCGGAGGCCGCCCCCGCCTGGGCCGCCGCCCACGGTGTCGTGGCGGACGGCGGACTCGCCGGCCTCGTCCGGCATCCCGCCGTACGGGCCGAGGTGGAGCGCGCCGTGGCGGCCGCCAACTCCCGGCTCAACCGCACCGAGCAGGTGAAGCGGTACGAGCTGCTGTCCGAGGAGTGGGGCCCGGCGACCGGCGAGCTGACGCCCTCGCTGAAGCTGCGGCGCCGGGTGATCCGGGACAAGTACGCCGACGCGCTGTCCGGGCTCTACCGGGACTGAGCCCGGCCTCTCGGCGCGACCGGCTGCCGCCCGCCCCCGGCCGGGGGCGGGCGGCAGCCCGCACGGGGGCCGGTTCAGAGGCCGTAGGTCTTGCCGATCACGTCCCGCTGGATCTCGCTGGTCCCGCCGTAGACCGTGGAGACGACCGCGGCCCGCAGGTGGCGCTCCATGTCGAACTCGGTGGTGTAGCCGTAGCCGCCCATCATCTGCATGCCCTCCAGGGCGGCCCGCTTGGCGGTCTCGGTGGCCTTCAGCTTGGCCATGGACGCCTCCCGCGGGAACAGCCTGTCCGGCTGCGCGTCACAGTCCAGGGCCACCTCGCGCACCAGCAGCCGGGTGCACTCGATCTCGGTGGCGAGGTCGGCCACCCGGTGCCGCAGCGCCTGGAAGGATCCGACGGGCCGCCCGAACTGCTCGCGTTCACGGACGTAGGCGAGGGCGTCGTCGAAGACGCGGCGCGCCAGGCCCAGCATGTTCGCGGCCAGGAAGAGCCGCTCGTGGTTCAGCCCGGCCATCAACTGCCGCCAGCCGTCGTCCACCCGGCCCACCACCGCGTCGGCGGGCAGCCGGACGCCGGTGAGGAACACGTCGTTGACCTCCCGGCCGCCCATGGTCTCGATGCCTTGCACCTCCACGCCCGGGGCGTCGGCGGGCAGATGGAACATCGTCAGCCCGCCGTGCTTGTCCTCGCCGGTGCGGGCCACCAGCAGAATGCTCTTCGCCAAGTGTGCGTTGGAGATCCAGGTCTTCTGCCCGTCGATCTCCCAGGTGCCGTCCGACGCCTGCCGGGCCCGGCAGCGCAGCGCGCCGACGTCCGAACCGGCGCCCGGCTCCGACATGGCGATCGACAGGACGTCGCCGCGCACGGCGCCGGACAGCACCTCGTGCCGCTGCCGCTCGGTGCCGAACCGTTCGTACG
The DNA here is from genome assembly GCF_049975785.1 of Streptomyces sp. WG7. NCBI lineage: Bacteria > Bacillati > Actinomycetota > Actinomycetes > Kitasatosporales > Streptomycetaceae > Streptomyces > Streptomyces sp. WG7. The sequence continues at coordinate 227,016 of NZ_JBNGGE010000006.1, read as the reverse complement.
CCTTCGCGGCGATGACGGTGGTGACGAAACCGCCGGCCGGGACCATCCCGTAGGAGGTCTCCTCCAGGAACAGGCAGGCGTCGGCCAGCCCCCCGCCGGAGCCGCCGTACTCCTCCGGAAGGCACACCCCGAGCCAGCCCAGGCCGGCGAGCCTGCCGTACAGCCCCGGATGGTGCGCCTCACGACCGCCCGCGGTCAGCGCGTCCCGCTGCTCCCGGGTACCGCACTCGCGCTTGGCGAAATCTCTGACGGCCGCGGCGAACGCGGACTGCTCTGCGGTGAGACGACTGCCCATCAGGCCCTCCAGAGTTCGTGTTACAAAGTGTTGAGAGTTGTTACTTGTTTCCCGGGACGGGGGTGTCGGTTTCGTGAGCACGGTCCGGAAGACCGAGACGGAGGACCCGACCGCACGGCGCATCCTCGACGCCGCGCTGGAGCAGTTCACCGCCTTCGGCCTGCGCCGTTCCTCCGTCGACGACGTCGCCAAACGGGCCGGTGTCTCCCGGGTCACCGTCTACCGGCGCTTCCAGAACAAGGACAGGCTGGTCGAGCAGACCCTGCTGCGCGAGAACAGCCGGTTCTTCCAGCGGCTGGACTCGGCGGTGGCCGCGCTGCCGACCATGGAGGAACGGGTCGTCGAGGGATTCGTCGTCGCCTTGCGCCACACCCGCGCACATCCGCTCTTCGGCGGCCTGCTGCGCCTGGAACCCGAGGTGGTGCTGCCCTACCTGACCGTGCACGGCGGCTCCTCGCTCTCCGCCACCGTCGAGTACCTGACGGGACATCTGCGCCGTGCGCAGCAAGCCGAGGGCCGCCCCGACGCGGACCCGCGGCCGGTCGCCGAGCTCATGGTGCGCGTGGCCGTCTCCTTCCTGCTCAACCCCGCCAGCTGCATCGAGATGGAGGACGAGGACCAGGCCCGGGCCTTCGCCCGTCGCTATCTGGCCCCCCTCCTGAACGCCTGACCGGCCGTCAGGGCGCGGTCCGGCGGGTCAGTGCCGCAGGTGCAGAGCCCGGGCCAGCCGCACCGCGCGCTCCCGTGCGGCGGCCGGTACGTCGAAGGAGGTCAGCGCGATCGGCGGGGTGAACCGCTGCACGGTCGTCGACTGCACGGCGGTGAAGGCCCGCAGCCCCTCCGCGCCGTGTATCCGCCCGAAGCCGGAATCCTGCGAACCGCCGAACGGCAGCGCCGGTACGGCCGCGAAGCCCAGCACCGAGTTCACCGACACCGCTCCCGCGCGCAGCCGTGCCGCGATCGCGGCTCCGGCACGCCGGTTCCCGCAGAACACGGCGGCTCCCAGGGCGTACCGGGAGTCGTCGGCGCGGGCCACCGCCTCGTCCACGTCGGCCACCGCGTTGATCGCGACGACCGGTCCGAACGTCTCCTCCGTCATGGCCGCCGCGTCCTGGGGCACATCGGCCAGGACGACGGGCGCGACGTACGGCGCCCGGACGGACTCCGGTCCGCCCAGCAGGAGTCGCGCGCCCGACGACACCGCCGTGGTCACGTGCCGCTCCACGGTCCCGATCTGGCCCGGCAGGGTCATCGGACCGTAGGCCGCGTCGCCGCCGGCGCCCGGGCGCAGCGCACCGGCGCGCTTCACCACCCGTTCGCACAGCGCCGCATGGATCTCGCGCACGGCGTAGACGCGTTCCACACCCGCACAGGTCTGTCCGGCGTTGCTCAGCGCGCCCCACACGATCGCGTCGGCGGCTGCGTCCAGATCCGCGTCCGCGGTGACGATCACGGCGTCCTTCCCGCCGCACTCGGCGAGGAACGGCGTCAGCGTCTCGGCGCACACCGCCATCACCTTGCGCGCCGTCCCGGGCGAGCCGGTGAACGCCAGCTTGTCGACCCCGGAGCGGGCCAGCGCCTCTCCGGCGGCCGCGGCGCCCGTGACGGTGGTGAGCAGCCCGGCGTGCGCGGGCACGGCCGCGTCGAACAGTTCGGCGAGCAGCACACCGGTGCCCGGGGTCAGCTCGGACGGCTTGAGGACCACGGCGTTCCCGGCCGCCAGGGCGTACCCGACGGAGCCCATCGGGGTGTAGCAGGGGTAGTTCCACGGGCCGATCACGCCCACCACGCCCAGCGGCCGGTGCACCAGCGAGGCCCGCTGGTGGGCGGTGAACAGCCCGGTGCGCACCCGCCGTCGGCGCAGCACGCGGTCGGCGTTGCGCGCGGCCCAGCCCAGGTGCTCCAGAGTGAGGACGACCTCCAGCGCGGCGTCGCCGGCCGGCTTGCCGGTCTCCTCGGCGATGGTCCGGGCGACGGTGCCCAGGTCGGAGGCGAGGGCCCGCTTCCAGCGCAGCAGATGGTCACGGCGCCGGGCCGCGGGCAGCGCGGTCCATTCCGCCTGCGCCTTCCGGGCCCGGGTCACGGCACGGGCGATCTGCTCGGGACCGTCCACCGGGTACTCGGCGAGCGGCTCGCCGGTCGCCGGGGAGCGGGTGGTGAACGTCGCGGTGCGGGGGGCGGCGTCCGGGGCGGTGTCGGTCATCGGGCTCCCTGCGAGTCGAAGATACAAAAACTATTAACTTGTTTCATGGGGGCGTCAATACTCCGGTCGCGAGGGAGGGGTGCCGCGCACCGTGGCCGCTCCCGCGCGTCCACCCGGACGTACGGCGCCGCCCGTCACTCACGGCGACTGAACCTGATCGAGTCGGACCGCTCTGCAGCGCTTCGGGAACGGAAGCTTCGCCGACTTATCGGGCTGTCGTACGAGGGCTCATACCAGAGCGGGACGTTGTCCGGGGGACTTTGTCAACTGCCCATCGCGCAGGATGCGCAGGCGACTACTGTCAGTGTCCGTCGGGCGGCGTAGGGCCGGTTCACCACCCTCGGTCCGTTCGGCCGACACCGCGATGACGCGTGCCCGCGTGGCGTCACGTGGCCGCGTGGCACTCCGCCACCACGCGCGAGCACCAGGGTCCGATCCGGGCCCGACGGACCAACGGACCAGTACGAGGACCCCGATGTCTCACCTCCGCGCCCCGGCCGCGCGAGCAGACCGCCGTGAGGGCGGGCGGCACGGCCGGCCGGCCTCACGGACAGCACCCGCGCTGCCCGAGACCCACATACGGCCCCAACTCCTGCGTCTCGCCGTGCTGCCGCCCGTCGCGGTCGCCCTCAGCGCCAGCGCGGTCGTCCTGTTCACCGTGCGGTCCACCGGCGCGCGGCCCGGCCCCGTGCTGTGGGTCGTGCTCGCCGGCGCGGTCTCGGTGACCCTCGCCGCCGTGGTCATCGCCGCCGTCGCGGCCGACCGCGCCGCGCGGTCCGTGTACCAGCGCGTCGGCGCACTGCGCCGCAGCACCGCGCGTGGAGAGGGCGAACTGCGTGCCGTGGTCGAGGCTCTGCGCCGCGGCGAGACCCCGCCCCGGCGCAAGCCGCGCAGCGGACCGCCGGACGACGCCGACGACTTCGAACTGCTCGCCGCCGACCTGTCCCGCGCCCACGACGGCGCCGTCACCGCCGTCGTCCGGGCCGCCCAGCTCTCCAGCCAGGCGGGCAGCGAACAGAAACTGGAGGTCTTCGTCAACCTCGCCCGGCGCCTGCAGTCGCTGGTGCACCGGGAGATCTCCATCCTGGACGAGCTGGAGAACGAGATCGAGGACCCCGACCTCCTCAAGGGCCTCTTCCACGTCGACCACCTCGCCACCCGCATCCGCCGCCACGCCGAGAACCTCGCCGTGCTCGGCGGCGCCGTCTCGCGCCGCCAGTGGAGCAACCCCGTCGACATGACCGAGGTGCTCCGCTCGGCCATCGCCGAGGTCGAGCAGTACTCGCGGGTCCGGCTGGTCCCCCCGATCGACGGCACCCTGCGCGGCCACGCCGTCGCCGACGTCATCCACCTGCTGGCCGAACTCGTCGAGAACGCCACCCTGTTCTCCGCCCCGCAGACCCAGGTGCTGATGCGCGCCAGCCTCGTCACCTCGGGCCTCGCCGTCGAGGTCGAGGACCGAGGACTCGGCATGCCCGTGGGCGAGCAGAGCCGGATGAACACCCTGCTCGCCGACCCCGACCAGGTCAACGTCGCCCGCCTGCTCGCGGACGGCCGCATCGGGCTGTACGTCGTCTCGCAGCTCGCCAAGCGGCACGGCATCACCGTCCGCCTGCAGAGCAACATCTACGGCGGTGTCCAGGCCGTACTGGTCGTTCCGCAGGCCCTGCTGGGTACGGAGCCGGACGCCCTCCCCGGGGGCGTGACCCGGCCGGCGGAGGTCACGGGGGCCGAGCCTGAGCCCGTACCGCCGCTCCCGCGGCAGCCGAGCCCCACGGTCACCTTGGTACCGCCGATTCCCGTCGCGCCGGTTCCAGCGGCGCCGGCCCCCGATCCCGCTCCCGCCGCTCCCGTCCCCGCCCCAGTCGTCCCAGCGGCGCCCGCGCCGGCCGTGCTCCGGGAGGTGGACAGCGGCGAACCCATGCCGCTGCCCGTCCGTGAAACCCACCAGGAACGGCCCACCCCGGCCGCCGCCGTACCCGGTGTCCGGGCCGAGGACCGCGGCGTCCTCGCCGAGCACGCCGCCACCCCGCCCGTCTCGCGCCACGGCGTGGTGCGCGGCACCATGGGCAAGCCCCAACTGCCCCGCCGCCGCGCCCAGGAGCACATCGCACCCCAGCTGCGGGGCGGTCCCGCACCCCGCCAGGAGCCCGAGCAGCACGTCGGCCACGACCCCGGACTGATGGCGGCCTTCCAACGCGGCATCGGCCTTGCGGAGGCGCGGCAACGCAGGGAGTCGACCTCCATCGAGCCGCGCCGTGCGGAGCCGGCCCTTGTGGAGCGGGCCCCTGGGGAGTCGGCCCATGTGGAACCGACCCATGGGGAGGGGGGCCACACAGCGCCGACCCACACAGCGCCGACCCACACAGCGCCGACCCACACAGCGCCGACCCACACAGCGCCGACCCACACAGCGCCGACCTACACAGGCCCGGCCCACACAGGCCCGACCCACATGGTGTCACCGCACATGGAGCCGACCCACAGAGACCCGGCCGGATGACCACTCCCGCAACCACCCCCAGTTCCCTCCCCACCACCACGACCAGCGCTCCCGCACACCTTCGTACCCCAAGGAGTCGATCCACCATGGCGAGCGACGCGCCGACCGGCCATGTATCCGATCTCGACTGGCTGATGAGCGGCCTCGTGCAGCGCGTACCGCACACCTCCAGCGCGGTGCTCCTGTCCTGCGACGGACTGGTGAAGTCCGTCCACGGCCTCGACGCGGACAGCGCCGACCACATGGCGGCCCTGGCCTCCGGCCTCTACTCCCTCGGCCGCAGCGCCGGTGTCCGCTTCGGCGACGGCGGCGACGTACGGCAGGTCGTCGTCGAACTCGACTCGACCCTGCTGTTCGTCACCACCGCCGGTTCCGGCACCTGCCTCGCCGTGCTGGCCGGCCGCGAGGCCGACGCGGCCGTACTCGGCTACGAGATGGCGATGCTGGTCAAGAGCGTCCGGCCCTACCTGGTCACCGCGCCCCGGCAGCACGCGGTCGAACCCCCGGCGATGAGGCCTTGAAGGTGGCCGCGGCCGGCGACGGGCCCTGGCTCGACGACGCGGCCGGACGGCTGGTGCGCCCCTTCACCGTGAGCAACGGCCGTACCCGGCCCACCGTCGCGCTCGACCTGATGTCCCAGGTGATGGCCACCGGAGCGACTCCCCTCGGCTACCTCGGTCCCGAGCACGCGCAGGCGCTCGACCTGTGCCGGGCGCCCCTCCCGGTCGCCGAGCTCGCCGCTCATCTGAGGCTTCCGGTGGCAGTCACCAAGGTGCTGCTGTCGGACCTCGTGGACTGCGGCGCGCTGACCACGAAACCCCCCGCCGCGTTCCACCACGACCCCACGGACCGGGCCCTTCTGGAGGCAGTGCTCGATGGACTACGACGACAGCTCTGACTACGACCACGGATCCGGCCCAGGAGCCGGCCACGACACCGACCCCTTCCCCACCGCGCTCAAGATCCTCGTGGCGGGCGGGTTCGGAGTGGGCAAGACGACCTTCGTCGGCGCGGTCAGCGAGATCGCACCGCTGAGCACGGAGGAACTGCTCACCACCGTCAGCGCCGCGACCGACAACCTCGACGGAATCGAGAACAAACTCGAAACAACCGTGGCCATGGACTTCGGCCGCCTCACCCTCGACCCGGAACACGTGCTGTACCTGTTCGGGACACCCGGCCAGGAACGGTTCTGGTTCATGTGGGACGAACTGTGCGAGGGCGCCCTCGGTGCGGTGATCATCGCCGATACCCGCCGCCTCGAGGAGTCCTTCGCCGCCGTCGACTTCTTCGAGGAGCGCGGACTCGGCTTCGTCGTCGCCATCAACGAGTTCGACGGCTCGTACCGCTACGACCCCGAGGAGGTGCGCGCCGCCATGGACCTCCATCCCGAGATCCCGATCGTCCGATGCGACGCCCGGATCTCCAGTTCCGGCATCCAGACCCTGCTCACCCTCGTACGCCACCTCATCGCCCACACACCGGCCCCCACGACGGGGTACGGCGCCCGCAGGTGATACCCAGGCATACCCAGGTGATCCCCGCCCACACCGCCACGGAGCCGCACATGACGCACGCCCACAGCGACGGAGCCCGCCCATGAGCTATGACCCGCCGCGCCCGGTCGGACGTCTGCTGCTCACCCCCGAGGACCGGGAGGCCCCCGCCCGGGTGCGACGACTGCGCCGGCTCGGTCTGGCGGAACGTCCGGACCCGGCCCTCGACGCCTTCGCGGGCCATCTCGCCCATCTCGCCGAGGCGCCGTACGCGATGGTCAACTTCCTGGTCGAGGGCGGGCAGTTCTTCGCGGGCCTCAGAGTGCCCGAGATCCCGCCGGTGACGCGCGGGGACGGCACCAGTCCGGAGTTCGGCCGCGTCCAGCCCCGGGACCACGGCTTCTGCCCGCACGTGGTGGTCCGGCGCAGGGCACTGGTCCTGGAGGACGTGTGCGACTATCCACGCTTCGCGGGCAACCCGGTCGTCGACGAGTTCGGCATCCGCTCCTACCTCGGCGCCCCGCTCATCGACAGCACGGGGACGGTACTGGGCACCCTGTCCGCGGCCGACGTGCGGCCCCGGGCCTGGGGGAAGGCGGGCCTCGCGACGATCAAGTCGACCGCGGCCGACCTGGTACGCCGCATCGAACGCAGTGCGGAGGACGGACTCCCGCTGTGAACCGCCGGGCGACGGCACAGCGGGCGCGAGGGGTGCGAAGGGCACCAGGGCGGTAAGGGCGGTACGTGCGCGAGGGCGTGAAGGAAAGCTGCGACCGGGCTTAAGAAAGCCTCGATGGACCCGGAACGGCACCGTACGGCAGATTGTCGTGCGATTCCCTCCCCTCCCCGGACGCGGGCTGCCTCGGCATGCCCGGCGCGCCGGGACCTCACCCGTCAGGAGCCGTAGCGTTGAAGGCGCTGGTCAAGGAGAAGGCGGAGCCCGGGCTGCGCCTCGCGGACGTCCCCGAGCCCGTCATCGGACCCGGTGACGTGCTGATCAAGGTGCTGCGCACCGGCATCTGCGGCACCGACCTGCACATCCGGGCCTGGGACGGCTGGGCGCAGCAGGCCATCCGCACCCCGCTCGTCGTCGGGCACGAGTTCGTCGGCGAGGTCGTCGACACCGGGCGGGACGTCACCGACATCAAGGCCGGTGACCGGGTCAGCGGCGAGGGCCACCTCGTGTGCGGCAAATGCCGCAACTGCCTGGCCGGACGGCGCCACCTGTGCCGCGCCACGGTCGGTCTCGGCGTCGGCCGGGACGGGGCGTTCGCCGAGTACGTCGCCCTGCCCGCCGCCAACGTCTGGGTGCACCGCGTCCCCGTCGACCTCGACATCGCCGCGATCTTCGACCCGTTCGGCAACGCCGTGCACACCGCCCTCTCCTTCCCGCTGGTCGGCGAGGACGTCCTCATCACGGGCGCCGGACCGATCGGCCTGATGGCCGCCGCCGTGGCCCGGCACGCCGGGGCGCGCAACGTCGTGATCACCGACGTGAGCGAGGAACGCCTGGACCTCGCGCTCAAGGTCGGTGTGAGCCTCGCCCTCGACGTCTCGAAGGCGACCATCGCCGACGGACAGCGCGAACTCGGCCTGCGCGAGGGCTTCGACATCGGCCTGGAGATGTCCGGCCGCCCCGAGGCCATGCGCGACATGATCGCCAACATGACGCACGGCGGCCGGATCGCGATGCTCGGCCTGCCCGCCGAGGAGTTCCCGGTCGACTGGGCCCGCATCGTCACCTCGATGATCACCGTCAAGGGCATCTACGGCCGCGAGATGTTCGAGACCTGGTACGCCATGTCGGTGCTGCTCGAAGGCGGCCTCGACCTCGCCCCCGTCATCACCGGCCGCTACAGCCACCGCGACCACGAGGCCGCCTTCGCCGACGCCGCCAGCGGCAAGGGCGGCAAGGTCATCCTCGACTGGACCGCGTAGGACGTCCGCGCAGGACGACCGCCCACCACGTACGTACTCCTAGGAGCTTCACGATGTTCGACTCCGTGCGCGACGACCTGCGCGCCACCCTCGACGAGATCCGCGCCGCCGGCCTGCACAAGCCAGAGCGCGTCATCGGCACCCCGCAGTCCGCGACCGTCAACGTCACCGCCGGCGGCCGCCCCGGCGAGGTCCTCAACTTCTGCGCCAACAACTACCTCGGCCTCGCCGACCACCCCGAGGTCGTCGCCGCCGCCCACGAGGCGCTGGACCGCTGGGGCTACGGCATGGCCTCCGTGCGCTTCATCTGCGGCACCCAGGAGGTCCACAAGGAACTGGAGGCCCGGCTCTCCGCGTTCCTCGGCCAGGAGGACACGATCCTCTACTCCTCCTGCTTCGACGCCAACGGCGGCGTCTTCGAGACCCTCCTCGGCCCCGAGGACGCGGTGATCTCCGACGCCCTCAACCACGCCTCCATCATCGACGGCATCCGCCTCAGCAAGGCCAAGCGCCTCCGCTACGCCAACCGCGACCTGGCCGACCTGGAGACCCAGCTCAAGGCCGCCGGCGACGCCCGCCGCAAGCTGATCGTCACCGACGGCGTCTTCTCCATGGACGGCTACGTCGCCCCGCTCGCCGAGATCTGCGACCTCGCCGACCGCTACGACGCCATGGTGATGGTCGACGACTCGCACGCCGTCGGCTTCGTCGGCCCCGGCGGACGCGGCACCCCCGAACTGCACGGCGTCATGGACCGCGTCGACATCATCACCGGCACCCTCGGCAAGGCCCTCGGCGGCGCCTCCGGCGGCTACGTCGCCGCCCGCGCCGAGATCGTCGCCCTGCTGCGCCAGCGCTCGCGGCCCTACCTCTTCTCCAACACCCTCGCCCCGGTGATCGCCGCCGCCTCCCTCAAGGTGATCGACCTGCTGGAGTCGGCCGGCGACCTGCGCGTGCGGCTCGCCGAGAACACCGCCCTGTTCCGCCGCCGGATGACCGAGGAGGGCTTCGACATCCTCCCCGGCGACCACGCCATCGCGCCGGTGATGATCGGCGACGCGTCGAGGGCGGGCCGCATGGCGGAGCTGCTCCTGGAGCGCGGCGTCTACGTGATCGGCTTCTCCTACCCGGTCGTGCCGCAGGGCCAGGCCCGCATCCGCGTGCAGCTGTCCGCCGCCCACTCCACCGAGGACGTGAACCGCGCGGTGGACGCCTTCGTGGCGGCACGTGCGGAGCTCGACGCCTGACACGTGCGTGACCTGCGCACATCGATGAGAGAATCGATGCCGTGATCGAAGCGCGGCGGCTGCACATCCTCCGGGCGGTGGCGGACCACCGCACCGTGACGGCGGCCGCCGCCGCGCTGTACCTCACCCCCTCGGCGGTCTCCCAGCAGCTGACCGCCCTGGAGCAGGAGACCGGACACCGCCTGGTCGAGCGCGGCGCCAAGGGCGTACGGCTGACCCCGGCCGGCGAGATCCTGCTCGACCACACCAACGCCGTCCTCGCCCAGCTGGAGCGGGCCGAGGCCGAGCTCGCCGCGTACAGCTCGGGCGAGGCCGGCACGGTCACGGTCGCGTCCTTCGCGACCGGCATCGCCCTGGTCGTCGCGCCCGCGCTGGCCCGCCTCGCCGAGTCGGCGCCCGGCATCCGCATCCGCGTCCAGGACGCCGAGGGCGACGCCAGCCTGCCGATGGTGCTGGACCGGCAGGTCGACGTGGCCGTCGCCGTCGAGTACCGCGGGGCGCCGCCCGCCGACGACCCGCGTCTGACGCACGTCCCCCTGTACGCCGAGCCCTTCGACGCGGTCGTTCCGGTCGCCCACCGCCTCGCCGACGCCGACGAGGTGCCGTTGGCGGAGCTGGCCAAGGACCCGTGGATCGGTCCCTACCCCGGCAACCCGTGCCACGACGTCGTGGTCCTGGCCTGCGAGAACGCAGGCTTCCAGCCCCGCATGGAGCACTCCTCGGACGACTTCCGCGCGGTGGTGTCCCTCGCCGCGGCCGACGTCGGCGTGGCGCTCGTCCCGCGTTCGGCGCTGCACGGCACGGACCTCACGGGCGTGGTCGTCCGTCCCGTCGACGGGGTCGCGCCCACTCGCCGGGTCTTCGCGGCGGTACGCCGGGGTGCCGAGGAGCACCCCTTGATCCGCCCGGTCCTGGACGCACTCGACGAGGCGGCCCGGGCGTGAGGCTTCGGTAACACGGTTGTCTCGTACGCGGGATAGCGTCCCGGATATGAGAGACGCCGATGACGCGCCCGATCCCGTGGACGCCCGGCTCGCCACCCGGCTGGCCGGGCTGCGCGCCGAACGAGGCTGGTCACTGAGTGAGTTGGCGGAGCGCAGTGGAGTGAGCCGGTCCACGCTCTCCCGGGCCGAACGCGCGGAGACCAGCCCCACCGCCTCCGTCCTGAACCGCCTCTGCGCGGTGTACGGACGCACCATGTCCCGGCTGCTCAGCGAGGTCGAGGCGGAACCCGCGCCGGTGGTCCGGGCCGCCGAGCAGCCGCTGTGGGAGGACCGGTCCGCCGGCTTCGTACGCCGCTCGGTGTCCCCGCCGCACGCCGGGCTGCGCGCCGAACTCGTCGAGGGACGGCTCGCCGCGGGCGCCGACATCGCCTACGACCGGCCGCCCGTGCCCGGCCTGGAGCAGCACATCTGGGTCCTGGAAGGGGCCCTGAGGGTGACGGCACAGGATGTCGAGCACCACATCGGTACCGGGGACTGCCTGCGCACGCGGGTGTGGGGGCCGACGAGGTTCCGGTGCGCCGGCCCCGACGACGTCCGCTACGTGCTGGCGGTGGTGCTGCCGTGACGGTGAGCCGCGTGGACGAACACCGACTGACCGGTCTGCTGGAGGAGTTGGCGGACCTGCTCACCGAAACCGTCGACGGCGGCGCTTCGGTCGGTTTCCTCGCGCCGCTCGACCGGGCCGAGGCCGTCGCCTGGTGGCGGGGCCGGGCCGCCGCCGTGGCCGCCGGGAGGCTCGCCGTCTGGGTGGCGTGCGAGGGGGAGCGGGTGGCCGGGACCGTGAGCCTCGCCCTGCCCGACAAGCCCAACAGCCGCCACCGCGCCGAGCTGGTCAAACTGATGGTCTCCCGCACGGCCCGCGGCCGGGGCCTGGGCCGCGGGCTCCTGACCGCCGCCGAGGAGGCGGCCGTGGCGGCCGGCATCACCCTGCTCCACCTGGACACCGAGACCGGCAGCCCCGCCGAACGCCTCTACCGCTCCGCCGGGTGGACCCGGGCCGGGACGATCCCCGACTACGCGGCGGACCCGGGCGGGGAACTGAGGCCGACGACGCTCTACTTCAAGCAGCTCGGCGCCCCGGCCGCCACCGGGTGATTGTCAGTGGCGGCGGCTACGGTGCCTGACATGCCGGACGCAGAAGACGTACGCCGTATCGCCCTGTCCCTGCCGGACACGACGGAGAAGATCGCCTGGAGCATGCCCACGTTCCGGGTCGCGGGCAAGATGTTCGCCACGCTGCCCGAGGACGAGACGTCCATCGCGGTGCGCTGTCCCAAGGAGGAGCGCGCCGAACTCGTGCTGGCCGAGCCGGAGAAGTTCTGGATCGCCGGCCACGAGGCCCAGTTCGCCTGGGTGCGGGCCCGCCTCGCGGCCCTCGACGGCGAGGAGGAGCTGCGTGACATCCTCGCCGACTCCTGGCGCCAGGCGGCCCCGCCCCGGCTGCTGGAGGCCCATCCCCGGCTGGGGCTGCCGGCCGGGGGCTGAAAACCCTTCGGGCGTTGTCAGTGCCCCGTGGCATGATCCGAAGGCTTGCGTCGCAGCCGGAGCCGGAGGGGGGCTCCGGCTGTCCGACGTACGACGTGAGCAGGGAATGGCAGCGGTGGTACGGGGGTGGTCGCCGCGGGCCGGCCGGGGGGAGGGGGAGCGCGGGATGACAGGGACGTCGTCGCAGTCCACGCACGCGGGTGAGGGGACGGGCGGGCCGCGGGCGGGACGAGCAGTGTGGTCGCGGGACTTCGCGTTGTTCTTCGCCGCGCGGGCCGTCGCCAGGCTGGGCGACACCATGCTGCCCGTCGCACTCGCGGCCGGTCTGCTCCAGCACGGGTACGGGGCGGGCGCGGTCGGTCTCGCCATGGCCGCGACGGCCGCCGCGTTCGCCGGCCTGGTGATCTTCGGCGGTGTCCTCGCCGACCGGTTCAGCACCCGCAAGCTGATGATCGGCGCCGATCTGGTGCGGCTGGGCACCCAGGCCCTGGCAGCCGTGCTCTTCTTCTCCGGACACGTCGTGCTGTGGCAGATCTGCGCGATCGGGTTCGTCAACGGTGTCGCGGGCGCCGTGTTCCAGCCCGGCGTCGCCAGCACCGTGCCCCGGCTCGCCTCCGACATACAGGGCGCGAACGGCGCGATACGCGTCGCCGAGTCCGCCGCCCAGCTCGCGGGCCCCGCCGTGGCCGGCCTCCTGGTCGGCTTCGCCTCACCCGGCGGGGTCTTCGCGGCCCACGCCACCACGTACGCGGTCAGCGCGCTGTGCCTGCTGCTGCTCCGGCTGCCCCCGCTCGCGCCGGGCAGCCGGGCGGCGGCCGGCCGTGGGGCGAAGGCCTTCCGCGCCGACCTGGTCGAGGGATGGCGGGAGTTCCGCTCCCGTCAGTGGCTGTGGGGCGTCATCGCCGTCTGGGGCGTCTACATGATCGCCGTCTGGGGGCCGACCGTTCCGCTGGTGGCCACCGAGGTGGTGCGGGAGCACGGCCCCCGCGACTACGGCCTGGTCAACTCCGCCCTGGGCGCCGGCACCGTCGTCGGCGGGCTCCTCGCGCTGCGGCTGCGGCCTCGCCGCATGCTGCGCGCCGGGGCGATCGCCCTCGTCGGCTTCGCCGCCTTCCCCGCGAGCGTCGGAGCCGGTCTCGGCGTACCGGCCATGGCGGCGGGCGCCGCCGTCGCCGGGGCCGGGATGTCCTTCTGGGGCGTGATGTGGGCGACCAGCGTGCAGACCCAGGTCCCGCCGGACGTCCTCAACCGCATCCACGCCTACGACGTGGCGGGCTCGCTCGCGATGATGCCCGTGGGCCAGGCCCTCGCCGGGCCGGCCGCCTCGGCCGTCGGCGCCGACCATGTGCTGCTCGTGGCCGGCGCGACGAGCCTCGCCGTCTGCGCCGCCCTGCTCCTGATACCGGCGGTACGCGACCTGGTGCGGGTCGACGCGGCAGCGGCCGACTCCGGCCGCACGGCGGCCCTGCCCCTGCGGTCCCGTAAGGAGAAGTGCTGACCGGCGGACGGCGCCCCCGGAAACGCGATGCGCGACCACGGGCCCGAGTGCGGTATGGTTTTCCTGCGCGTCCGGCCGGGGAAACCCCAGGTCAGACGGGAAACGGGACGTGGCGCAGCTTGGTAGCGCACTTGACTGGGGGTCAAGGGGTCGCAGGTTCAAATCCTGTCGTCCCGACTCGAGAGAGTCGCAGATCGAGGGGTGCTTCCGGAGAGATCCGGAAGCACCCCTCGATCAGTAGGTCACGGAAGCCGGGTCGGCCCGGGGCCGGTCCGGTGGCGTCGCGGACACTGCGGCGTGCCTGGGCGCCCAGACCGGGTGCCCGATATATCACTGTCGGGTGTCCTGTCCTTCCGCCGCCACCGTGCCTTCGCGCGGACCCGCATGACCGCACTCGTCCTCTGCCACTTCGCGCTCGCGCTGTTCGCCGCGCCGCTGGTGAGGTGGTGCGGAACCCGTGCCTTCCTCGTGCTGGCCCTGCCGCCCGCGGCGGCGGCCGTCTGGGCGGCCACCCGGTGGAGCACGACGGCCGCGGGCGGTGCCGACACCGCCGAGTGGGCCTGGCTGCCCGCCTACCACGTGGACTGGGCGCTGCGCCTGGACGCCCTCGCCGAACTGATGGTGCTGCTCGCCGCGGGAGTGGGCACCCTCGTCCTGGTCTACTGCGCCTCGTACTTCGACGACCGGTCGCGGCAGCTGGGCAGGTTCGCCGGGAACCTCCTCGCCTTCGCCGGGGCGATGCTCGGCCTGGTCCTCGCCGACGATCTCATCCTGCTCTACATCTTCTGGGAACTGACGACCGTCTTCTCCTACCTGCTGATCGGCCAGACCAGCGACCACAAGCGGAACCGGCGCAGCGCCCTGCAGGCCCTGACGGTCACCACGCTCGGCGGACTGGCCATGCTCGTCGGTTTCCTGATCCTGGGTCACGAGGCGGGCACCTACCGGATCTCGGCGATCCTCGCCGACCCGCCGCCCGCGTCGGCGGCGCTGTCCACGGCGGTCGTGCTGATCCTCGTCGGGGCCCTCGCCAAGTCCGCGATCTGGCCGTTCAGCCTCTGGCTGCCCAACGCCATGGCCGCCCCCACCCCGGTCAGCGCCTACCTGCACGCCGCCGCGATGGTCAAGGCAGGCGTCTACCTCATCGCCCGGCTCGCTCCCGCGTTCGCGGAGGTCACGCCCTGGCGGCCGCTGCTGCTCGTCCTGGGCTCCGCGACGATGCTGCTGGGCGGCTGGCGGGCGCTGCGCCTGCACGACCTGAAACTCGTCCTCGCCCACGGCACCGTCAGCCAGCTCGGCTTCCTCACCGTCCTCGCCGGGGCGGGCCGCCACGACACCGGCCTCGCCGCCACCGCCATGATCCTCGCCCACGCCCTGTTCAAGGCCCCGCTCTTCCTGGTCACCGGGATCATCGACCACGCCACCGGCACCCGCGACCTGCGCAGACTCTCCGGGCTCGGGCGCCGGCTGCCCGCCGTGTGCGCGGTCGCCGGGGCCGCCGGACTGTCCATGGCCGCCGTACCGCCGCTGCTCGGCTTCACCGCCAAGGAGGCCGCCTTCCAGTCCCTCCTGGACGGGAGCACCGCCGACCGCTGGGCGCTCGCCGCGACCGTCGCCGGCTCGGCCCTGACCACCGCCTACACCCTGCGCTACCTGTGGGGCGCCTTCGCCCGCAAGCCCGGCGTCCCCGACACGGACGCGCACCCCGTCCCGCCGGCCTTCCTCGCCCCGCCCGCCGTGCTCGCCCTGGCCTGCCTCGTCCTCGGCCCCGGCGTGCCCTGGCTCCAAGGGCTCCTCGGCACCTACGCCGAGCAGTTCCCCGCACCCGCCCACCCGTACCACCTGGCGCTGTGGCACGGGCCGGGCCTCGCCCTCGGCCTGTCCTGCGCGGCCTGGGCGGGCGGTGTCCTGCTGTTCCTCGCCGCGGGCCCCGTCCGGCGGGCCGGACAGGCCCTCGCCTGGCGCTCCGCCGACCGGGTCTTCGGACGGCTGCTGCTCGCGCTGGAGCGCACCGCCCTGCAGTGCACCGGTTTCGTGCAGCGCGGCTCGCTGTCGGTGTACCTCGTGACGACCATGAGCGTGGTCCTCGCCGGGCAGATCGCCGTCCTCGTCGCGGACGAACCCTGGACCTCGGTGCCCGCCCCACGGCTCTGGGACCACCCGGCCCAGGCCGGTGTCGCGCTGCTGACCTGCGCGGCCGCCCTGCTGTGCCTGGGGGTGCGGCGCCGGATGAAGGCCGTCGTGTTCGCCGGTCTCACCGGATACGGCACCGCGCTGCTCTTCGTGGCGCAGGGCGCGCCCGACCTCGCGCTGACCCAGTTCGGCGTGGAGACCGTCTCGATGATCGTCTTCGTGCTCGTGCTGCGCCGGATGCCGGTGTACTTCGAGGAGAACTACAGCCGGTGGCGACGCGCACTGCGGATGCCGGTGGCGCTCGCGGGCGGCGCCGCCCTCGCCGTCGTCGTCTGGATCATGGCGGGCCACCGCCGGGCCGACAGCGCCGGAGCGGCGATGGTCGAGGAGACCGCGCACCACGGCCTCAAGGAAGTCGTCGCGACGATCCTCGTCGACCTGCGGGCCTGGGACACGATGGGGGAGTCCGCGGTGCTCGCCGCCGCCGCGATCGGCGTCACCAGCCTCATCTACCTGCACCGCCGCACCGACGACGCCGAGCAGCCCGTACTGCCGCTGCCCGGGGACCACCCCCACGCCGGCCTGCGCACCGCCTGGCGGGCGACCCCGTACGAACTAGCGGGCCTGCCCAGCGGCGACGAGGGCGCCCCGGAGCGGACCTGGCTCGCGGCCAGTTCCACCCTCGCACCCGAGCGCCGCTCCCTCGTCCTGGAAGTGGTCGCCCGCCTCATCTTCCATCCGATCCTCGTCCTCTCCGTCTACCTGCTCATGTGCGCGGAGAACCTGCCGGGCGGCGGCTTCGTCGCGGGCCTGACCGCCGGCGTCGCCTTCATCGCCCGCTATCTCGCGGGCGGGCGGCACGAGCTCGCCGACGCCGTGCCCTTCAAGGCGGGCCTGTTCACCGGCCTGGGCCTGTTCCTGTCCACCGGGGTCGCGCTGGGCGGCCTCGCCGAGGGCACCGTGCTGCACGGCTGGACCTGGCACGGCCACCTGCCCGTCTGGGGGGACGCCCACCTGTCCACCGCCGTCCTCTTCGACTGCGGGGTCTACCTCCTCGTGCTCGGCGTGGTCCTGGACATCGTGCGGGCCCTCGGCGCCCGCGTCGACCGGCAGATCGAACGGGCCGCCGGCCGGCGCGCCCCGCGCGCGGAGGCGGGCCCCGCATGACCGTGAGCCTCTCCCTCCTGGTGGCGGCCGCCGTCCTCAGCGCCGTCGGCGCCAGCCTGTTGCTGACCCGGTCGCTGACCCGGATCCTGCTCGGCGCGGTCGTCCTCGGCAACGGCGTCAACCTGCTGGTCCTCGCCTCGACGGGCAGGGCGGGCAACGCGCCGCTCCTCTACCCGCACGTCATCCGCAACCGGGTCACCGACCCGCTGCCCCAGGCCATCGCCCTCACCGCGATCGTCATCACCCTCGCCACCACCGCGTTCCTGCTCGCCATGGCCTACCGCAGCCACCAGGTCACCGGTTCCGACGAGATCAGCGACGACACCGAGGACCGGCTGGTCGCCCTGCGCGCCGAGTTCCTCGACCGGCGCGGCGAACTGCGCGACCGCTACCGCGAAGCCCGGGCCGAGCCCGGCACCGACCCCGAACTGGGCGCCCGCTACCGCGCCGCACGCAAACGGCTGCGCCGGCGGGTCCGCGAGGAACGCGCCTACCAGGCCCGCGCCAACGACGTCTCCGGGAACCTGTGGAACGACATCCTCGGCGCCGACCCCGAGGACTACCGGGAAGGCCGGGAGCTGGGCTCCACCGACGCGGCGGGCCGGCCCGGACCGGCACCGGCCCGTGTCGCCGGGCCCTCCAACGACCCCGAGGAGTCCGGCCGCGAGCCCGATTCCCACCCCGGCGAGGACTCCGGCCACCCGCCGCCCGACCAGCCCGACGACCCCGAGGGCGCCGGCACGGAAGGAACCAGGTGAACGCGCTCGTCCCCCTCCCCGTCCTGCTGCCCCTGTGCGTCACGGGCCTGAAGCTCGCCATCGGCCCCCGGCTCCAGCGGTTCCAGCGCTTCATCACCCTCGCCGTGCTCGGCGCGGTCCTCGTGCTCTCCGTGCTCCTCATGGTGGCCGCCGACCGCCACGGCCCGCTCAGCGTGCACCTCGGCGACTTCGCGCCGCCGATCGGCATCACCCTCGTCGCCGACCGGCTCGCGGGCCTGATGCTCACCGTGTCCAGCGCCGTCACCCTGCTCGTCAACCTGTACTCGCTCGGCCAGGGCATGGCCGACCGCGACGACCAGACGCCGGTCGGCGTCTTCCACCCCGCCTACCTGATCCTCGTGGCAGGCGTCTCCTGCACCTTCCTGGCCGGAGACCTCGTCAACCTCTACGTCGGCTTCGAGATCATGCTCGTCGCGAGTTTCGTCCTGCTCACCATCGGCGGCACCGCGACCCGTATCCGGGCCGGATCGACGTACGTGATCATCTCGCTGTTCTCCTCGGTGCTGTTCCTGGTCGCGATCGCCATGACGTACTCGGTCGCGGGGACCGTGAACTTCGCGCAGCTCGCGGGGCGGCTGCAGGAAGTCCCGGTCGGGGTGCGCACCCTGCTGGAGGCCATGCTGCTGACGGTCTTCGCGATCAAGGCGGCGGTGTTCCCGCTCGCGGCCTGGCTGCCCGACTCCTACCCGACCGCACCCGCACCGGTCACCGCGGTCTTCGCCGGTCTGCTGACCAAGGTCGGCGTGTACTCGATGCTGCGCACCCAGACCCTGCTCTTCCCCGGCCACCGCCTCGGTGACCTGCTGATGCTCGCCGCGCTCGCCTCCATGGTCATCGGCATCCTCGGCGCGGTCGCCCAGACCGACCTGAAGCGGGTGCTGTCCTTCACCCTCATCAGCCACATCGGCTACATGGTCTTCGGCATCGCGCTCGCCGGGCGCGGCTCGATCGCCGGTGCGATCGTGTACGTGGCCCACCACATCACCGTGCAGACCACCCTCTTCCTCGTCGCCGGGCTCGTCGAGCGGCGGGGCGGCACCACGGAACTCACCCGCCTCGGCGGCCTGGCGAAGACGGCGCCGCTGCTCGCCGTGCTGTTCTTCGTGCCCGCCATGAACCTCGCCGGCATCCCGCCGCTCTCCGGGTTCATCGGCAAGCTCGGCCTGATGCGGGCGGGCGTCGACAACGGCGGCGGCTGGGCCTGGGCGCTGGTCGCCGGGTCCGCCGCCACCAGCCTGCTCACCCTCTACGTCATGGCGAAGGTCTGGAACCTCGCGTTCTGGCGCGACGCGCCGCCGGGGGCCGAGGGCGAGGGCGTGGTCCTGGAGTCCGCCGGCGACGAGCCGGGCGACGATTCCGGCGACGACGAGGACGGGGAGGCGACCGGCTCCGGGAGCGGCCTGCCGGTACCGGCGGGCGCCGTGGTCTCCGCCGGCTTCCTGGGACAGTCCATCACCACCACCAGGCGGCTGCCCTGGCCGATGCTGGTGGCGACCGGCGCCGCCGTCGCCCTCGGCCTGCTCTACACCGTGCTCGGCGGCCCCCTCACCACCTTCACCGACGCGGCCGCCGCCGAACTCCTCGCCCGCACCCCCTACATCGAGGCGGTGCTCGGCCGATGAGCAACCTCTACCGCGACCGTTCCCCCTACAGCTGGTCGTTCCGTATCGGCGGCGGCAGACGCGTTCTCGACCTGCCGCTCATCGCCTGGCTCACGGTCATCTGGATCCTGCTGTGGGGCACCCCGTCCTGGGCCAACCTCGTCAACGGCGTCATCGTCGCGGTGTGCCTGTGCCTCGCCTTCCCGCTGCCCGCCGTAGACCTCGGCCTGCGGCTGCGCCCGCTGGGCATCCTGCGGCTCGCGGCCTACCTGCTGTACGACATGTTCTCCTCCAGCGTCGAGGTCACCCGGCAGATCTTCGCCAAGGGCCCCTACCACGCCGCGGTCGTCGCCGTCCCGCTGCGGGTGCGCAGCGACCTCATGCTCACGGCCACCGCGGTCGCCGTCTCCAACGTCCCCGGCGGCTCGGTGATCGAGGTGCGCCGGTCGACGGCCACCGTGTTCCTGCACGTCCTCGACGCCGACGACCCCGGCGAGATCGAGAGCGCCCAGCGGTCGGTGTGGCGCATGGAGGAACTCGTCGCCCGCGCCTTCGGCACCGCCGAGGACATCGCCCACGCCGCCCGGCCCGTACCGGAAGGGGACGCCTCCCCGTGACCACCCTGCACGCCGTCGAACAGGCCATGCTGGTCGCCTCGCTGGTGATGATCCTCGTCGCCGGCGCCCTGCTGCTGTACCGCGTCTGGTACGGGCCCTCGATGCTGGACCGCGCGGTCGCCCTGGACGTGGCGGCGGCGCTCATCATCGCCGGCATCGCCGTCAAGGCCGTCCACGACGGAGACTCCTTCTACTTCCCCGTGATGCTGGTGCTCGCCTTCCTCGGCTTCACGGGCTCCGTGGGCATCGCCCGGTTCATCGCCGTACGCGACCGGCCCCCGGTCCGGGCGGACGGCAAGGAGGACCACCGGTGAGCGGCTGGGCCGAGGCCGCCGACCTGGCCGGGGCGGCCCTGCTGTTCCTCGGCTGCCTGCAGTGCCTGCTCGGTGTGATCGGGATGCTCCGCTTCCCCGACGTGCTCTCCCGCAGCCACGCCGCCACCAAGCCGCAGACCCTCGGGACGCTCCTCGTCCTCGCCGGGGTGGCGCTGCATCTGCGTCACGGCATCGACCTGGGCACCCTCGCGCTCATCGTCTTCTTCCAGTTCCTCACCGGCCCGGTCGCCTCCCACCTGGTGGCCCGCTCCGCCTACCGCACCGGCCAGACGGGGTCCCGGGGGCTGCTCCGGGACGATCTGGACCCGCAGTTGAGCGACGGGGAGCGGCCCGAGGAGTAGCTCCGCGGGCCGCCTTCGGCCGGTCGGCGGTGTGGCGCCACCGGCGTCCGGCCGGCGTCCGGCGAGCCACCGAGCGCTCAGACCACGCAGCCCACATGCGCCAGCGCCTGCTTCAGGAGCACCCCGTGCCCGCCCGGCATCTCGCTCTGCACCGCCGGTGACAGGGCCTCCTGCGGGCTGAACCAGACGAGGTCCAGCGCGTCCTGACGGGGCCTGCAGTCGCCGGTCACCGGGACGACGTAGGCGAGGGAGACCGCGTGCTGCCGGGGGTCGTGGTACGGCGTGACGCCGTGCGTGGGGAAGTACTCGGCCACGGTGAACGGCTGGAGCGAGGACGGCACCCGGGGCAGCGCCACCGGGCCGAGGTCCTTCTCCAGGTGACGCAGCAGGGCGTCCCGGACCCGCTCGTGGTGCAGCACCCGGCCGGAGACCAGCGTCCGGCTGACCGTTCCGTCGGGCCCGATGCGCAGGAGCAGGCCGACGCTGGTGACTTCGCCGCTGTCGTCGACGCGCACGGGCACCGCCTCGACGTACAGGATCGGCATGCGGGCGCGTGCCATCTCGAGGTCGTCGGTCGACAGCCAGCCCGGTGTGGTTTCGGTCGTGTCAGACATCGCTTGATCATACTTTCAGCCGCTCCCGCTTCCCGGGCGGCGCTCCAGGACTGTGACCCGTCCCACGCCCCTCAGCCGTCGTCCACCGGGGAGCCGGCGTCAGTCCGGGTCGGTGGGCTGCGGGGACGGGGTTCCGCCGTGCAGGACGGTTTTCAGGCGCTCGGTGCCCTGTCGCACCCCCTGTTCCACGTACGCGAGCTCGCCGCCGTCCAGGCCGCCGCCCGTGACGGTGAGGGCGGAGGTGCCGACGCGTACGGCTGCGATGTCGAGGGTGAGGGTGGCCGGGGTGTCGGCGGCGGTGCCCTGGACGGTCACGTGCAGGCCCTCGCGGGCGTCGCCCACGTCGGGCACCGAGGACTCGGTCACCTGGACCGTGCGCTTGTCCCCGTTGTCGTCGGTCGCGGTGAACTGGTCGCACTTCTGCGGCAGGGAGTCCAGCCACTTCAGGCGGTCGTCGAGCCCGGCGCGGTCGTAGCCGGCGACCTGCTCCAGCAGGCGGGAGTCGCCCTGCTCGAAACCGGTGAGCGCCGACGGGCCCGACGGCTCGCCCAGCAGGTCGTCCCGGTAGAGCGAGTCCAGCAGTTTCTGGCAGTCGGCGGCGTCGGTCCTGGCCGTGAGGAAGTCGGACACGTCGACCTCGCCGACGAGCAGCCGGTCGCGCCACTTGTCCGCGTCCTGGACCTGGTTCCAGTCGCCCTCCAGGTCGGCCTCGGTGAGCAGGGCGGCCCTGGCGCCGGATTCGGTGAGGGCCGCGGCGGCGGTCGGGGAGGCCGTCGAGGAGCCGGTCGGGGACCCGGTGGGGGAGCCGGTCGGGGACGCGGTGGGAGCCTGTTTCGCCGCGGCCCGGGCGGACTCCCCGGCCGCGGTGTCGGGGGCGGCGCCCGGAGCGCCGTCGTCCGAGCAGGCCGCCGTGGCCAGCAGCGCCCCGGCCGCGAGCGCGGAGGCGAGGAGACGGACGGGGTGGGGCGGACGACGGCTCATCGCGGATGCCTCCTGAGGGACGTGGCACTGTGCCCCAAGGGCATCACCGCGTCCTCGGGGCCACCAGTGCGCGGGGCCGACCGGGTGACGGCGCGACCACCGGTCGCGGTGCCCGGCCGGCCACGACAAGGGCCCTGTCCCCGCCGCCGGAAGGGTGGCGAGGACAGGGCCCTTGCCCTGGGCTGTGCGCCGAGGCGCTACATGTAGTAGCCGAACAGGTCGGCGATCACATGCACGCTGCCGGCGTTCGGACGGAAGTCGATCTTTCCGTTGACGACCGGTACGGTCACCAGGTTGGCCACGGTCTGGCCCTTGACCCAGTTGACGCTGGAGGCGTTGGGCAGCGCGGTCCCGTCGGGCCAGACGGTCAGGAAGCCGCTGGACGTCGGGGCGGTGACGGTGACGTTGAGGACCACGGCCTTGGCCTTCGCCAGGGTGTGGCCGTCGTCGACGTTCAGCACCAGCGTGGCGCCGCCGGGCACCGGGGTGTTGCGGGCGGTGCCGAGGGCGTAGCGGGTGTCGAGCAGTCTGCTCGGGCCCGCGGTGTGGAAGGACGAGCCCGTCGTGTCGGCCGTGAAGTAGCCGGCGACGTCCGCGACGAAGTGGACGGTGCCGTAACCGGCGTTGAACAGGTTCACCTTGCCGTCGGTGCCGATGGGCAGCACGACCATGTTCGGACGGGTCTGCCCCTTGAGCCAGTTGATGTTCGACGACTCCGTGCGGGTGGCGCCGTTCGGGTAGGCGATCAGGTGGCCGGTGGAGGCCGGTGCGGTGGCGGTGATGTTGAGGACCACGGCGGTCGCCCCCGCGGCCGGCACGCCGCCGGCGCCCGCGACCTTCAGGGAGACGGTGCCCCTGCCCGCGACGGGCGTCCTGGTGGACACGCCGATGGCGTTACGGGTGTCGAGGACGCGGGACGGACCCTTGGGCAGGTAGGTGCCGCCGCCGGCTTCGGTGGAGTAGTAGCCGGCGACGTCCGCGACGAAGTGGACGGTGCCGCTGGAGGCGTTGAACAGGCTGACCGAGCCGTCCTTGCCGACGGGGACGGTCACCAGGTTCGGGATGATCTCGCCCTTGAGCCAGTTCATGTTCGACGACTGGGGGCGGGTGGTGCCGCTCGGGTAGGCGATGAGGTGGCCGGTCGCGGTGGGCGAGGCGGCGGTGACGTTGACGACGACCGCGGTGACACCGGTGGCCGGGACGCCGCCGGCGCCGGTCACCTTCAGGTTGACCGTGCCGTTCGCGGCGACCGGGGAGGTGCCGGCGCGGCCGAGGCCGTAGCGGGTGTCCAGGACGCGGGTCGGGGTCAGCGCGTTGAACGTACTGGCCGCGGAGCGCGGGACGGCGGCGCACAGACCCTTGACGATCTCGCGGCCGTTGGGCGTGCCGAGGCCGGTGGCGAGGTCGTAGCCGGTGCCGGCCAGGTACTGGCCGCTGTGGTTGCCGGACTCGGTCAGGTTGTTGTTGCCGGTGGTGACGTCCCGGAACGCGGTGGCCGGCAGCCGGTACAGCGCGTTGTGCGCGTGGCCGACGGTGCCGTTGGCCTGGCAGGCGAGGTCCTGGTCGGCCTGCGCCATCAGCGCGGCCCACACCGGAGCGGCGCCGCTGGTGCCGCCGATGATGTGCCAGTACTGCCCGCCGGTGCTGGTGCGACCGAAGGCGACCGGGTAGCCGGTGGCCGGGTCGCCGACCGCGGACACGTCCGGGACCTGACGGCAGGTCTCGCCCGAGCCGGCGGCGCAGACGTTGGCGTAGCCGGTACCGGTTCGGTTCTGGAAGCTGCCGGAGGCGAGCTTGGCGCGCTGGGAGACGCCGCCGCCCGAGCCGGTCCAGGTGGTCTGGCCGGTGACGGCTCCGCGCATGGTGGTGCCGCCGACCCCGAGGACGTACGGCGAGCTCGACGGCCAGTCGGTGACCAGCCGGTCGGCGTTGGGCGCGTCGTAGTACGGGTTGTAGCAGCCCGTGGAGCCGCTGTCGCCGGAGGCGGCGACGACGGTCTGGCCCTGCGCGGCGGCCTGCTGGTAGAGCAGGTTCTCGGCGTCCATCACCTCGGTGGGCGTGTTCGCCTCGCACAGGCCCCAGCTGATCGAGACGACCTTGGCGCGGTTGTCGGTGACGATCCGGCGCAGCACGGCCGTGGCGTCGTCCCAGGTGTTCTCGCCCTGGTAGACGAGGACCTTGGCCTGCGGGACGAGACCGATGACGGTCTGCACGTCCAGCGCGGTCTCCATGCCGACACCGGTGTCGATGCCGGACGGCTCGGAGGGGCCGCCGTTGACCCGCACGGAGCTGACCGAGGCCTTGGTGCCGTGGCAGGCCTGGTAACTGTTGATGTCGCGCAGGTCGTAGTTCTCCAGCGAGTAGACGGCGACGGTGGTGCCTGTCTGCACGTTGGGCTGGTCCGCCATGTTGTACGCGGCCGCCAGCGACCGGGCGCTCCAGTAGTCCTGCTTGTCGTACGCGGCCGGGGAGCCGTCCGAGGCGGTCCCGTACAGGTTCTTGATGTCGGCGCACATCGTGCCGGTGGTGCCGGTCAGCCGGGGCTGGCGGGCGCCGTCCGGGGCCGTCTGCAGCCGGGCCGGGCCCTTGGCGCCGGAGTTGCGCGGTACGTAGCCCGCGAGCGTGCTCAGGCCGACCACCGCCCGGACGTCACCGGCGATCTCGCCGGCGAACCGCGGGGCGCGGGTGTTGGTGAACCCGGTCCCGCCGTCCTTGAGCCGGTAGCCGTCGAAGTCGGTCGCGAAGGCCTCGGCGGCCTTGCCGACCGTCGCGTGCACGGGCAGGGTGAGACCGTCGGGCTCCAGCGTGCCGACCTCGAGCCCCCGGGCCGCGAGCTCCGCGCGGACCTGGGCGACAGTCTGCGGCGACGCGCCGAAGCGGCCCGCGAACTCGCCCGTGCCGAGGTACTTGCGGTAGTTCGGGGATCCAGGGTCGGAGACCTCGGCGAGGAATCGGTTCAGCGCCGCCGGGTCGCGCGGCTCCAGGACCACGCTGAGATCGAGCGCCTGACCCGCCGCCGGGTCCGCCGCGCGCACCGCTCCCGCCGGGATCTTCGGAGCGCCGCCGACCCGCTGCGGGGTCGGCTCGTCCGCCGCGCCGGCGTACGACATCGGTGCCATGGTGACGACCGTGGCCAGGGCGGCCGCGGTCGCCGTCCCCCATCTGAACGCCTTCTCGCGGGCGGTTCTGCCCATGCACACTCCCTCTTCGTCGGTTCCCCGCCGCCCGTGTGCGTGGAGGCAGGTGGAACCGCGGAAGGGCGCGCCCGTGCGAACACGGGCGGAAGCGTGAAGAGTCGCGTGCGAAAAGGTCCGGCATGACCGGACCTCGGAAAAGCCCCCCCGGCGATGTCACCGCTCCCACACGGTGGACGACGGCCAGACCCGAATCTCTATCAGGCTCAAGATCGGCTCGCCAAGCCGGAGGACTGGCGTGATCGTATCGTGACCATGACAAGTTGGGGTGTTCGTGACCAAAGCCGCCGTGCCGTCGGGGCGAAGGCGGTGTCGGTCATGTGGAGTGTGCTCGTGCAGGTGTCCGGGGGTGCGGCGCTGTTTCCGCCGACGGGGCCGGCGCCCGCGAGTGCGTCGCGGCCGTCGGGGGCCGGTCCCGTGGTGGGTGCGTTCAGCCGGCGCGGTCGAGGGTGTCCCGGCCGACCTCCTTGTCCACCGCCGCGCGTACCAGCGCGGCCGCGAGGACGGCGGGCTCCGTCGTCCCGGCCAGGGAGACGAGCCGGTCCGGGTCCGCGGGCAGGCCGAGGCGTTCCGCGCCTTGGAGGGCCTTGCGGTCCAGATAGGGGGCCACCTCCGGCCAGACGCCCTGGACCTCGCGCAGGAAGATGTCCGCGCCCGTCGGGCCCACTCCGGGGAACTCCTGGAGCAGACGGCGCACTTCGGGCACCTCGCCGTCCGCCTCCTCGCGCAGTCGCCGCAGGTCACCGCCCCATCGCTCGGTCAGCAGTTCGGCGGCCTCGCCGAGTTGGGCGGCCGTGCGCTCGTCGTAGCGCCGGTAGCCGCCCCGGCCCAGCGCGTCCACCCGCTCCTGCCAGTCGGCGTCGGCCATGCGGCGCGGGTCGCGCAGCCCCGCCTCGCTCAGGGCGCGGGCGGCGGCCACGGCGACCGAGCCGCGGATGCGGGCGCTCAGCAGATGGGCGAGGACCAGCAGCCGGTACAGCGGCTGCGGGGTGTCCTTCAGCCGGATGCCCGCCTCCTCGGCGTACGTCCGCCCGTGGGCGCCGACGAGTTCCCGTACGACGCTCCGCTGGTCACGGCTCACGGCTACGGTTTCAGCGGGTCGTGGCCGACCGTCATCAGCCGGTGCCGCAGCCGGGTGTCCTCGGCCCGGGGCTCGTTCTCCAGGTCGGTCTGCGACGTCACGAGGTCCACGACCTTGCGCATCGCCCGGAGGTCGTCCTCCGTCAGGTCCGTGCGCCGCTTCTGCAGGATCGCGAGGACGTGCTGACCGAGCGGCGAGCCGGCGTCGTCCGGCACCGGCTCGGTCAGTTCGCCGGAGTCGCGTACCCGCAGCCAGTCCGAGAGTTCCGCGGAGGTCATGTTCACGACGCGGTGGAAGTCCTCCCACAGCGCGTCGAGTTCGAGGGCGTCGGCCATGAGGTGCCCCTCTTTTCGTCGTGCGTATGTGCGTACTGCGCGGTCGTACGGAGCGGGGCGACGCGCTCGTCCGCGTCGGCGCCTTCCCGGATGCCCGACGTCTGCCCCGGACCGGGGCGGGCCCCGGCACCGGGTGCGCACCGGGCAACGGGCGCGGACGCTCGGTGGCCTCGGTGTCCCGCCGGGCCGGTCCTGCCGGCCCACCGGGAGGAACAGTGGGGGTTCCGCATCCACACGGGCGGCGCGGCGCAACCACTCCATGGGGGCGCGGGTGCCCATGGGGCACCGGGGGCAAACGCTCCGGCCGGGCGCCGGGGTGAACGCCCCGGCCGGTCAGCGGGCGAGCACGCCGTCCAGGAAGCGGGTGACGTCGGCGAACACCTCCGCGCGGTTCGTCTCGTTGAAGATCTCGTGCCGGGCTCCCGGATAGATCCGCTCGGTCAGGTCTCCGCCGCTGAGCCGCTCGACGCCGACGCGGCTGCCGGGCAGCGGTACCAGCCGGTCGTCGTCGCCGTGCGCCCACAGCAGCGGCAGCCGGCCGACGTCGCCTTCCTTGGTCACGGTGTCCAGGGTCCGTACGAACGCCTGGGCCGTCGGCCGTTTCATGGGGCCGTGCCACACCAGCGGGTCCGCCGCGTACGCCGCCCCGACCGCCGGGTCCCGGGAGAGCGAGGCGGGGCTGATCGGGGTGTCGGGGATCTCGTCCAGGGCGAGGAGCCGGCGCGGCAGCTCCCAGTCGCCGATGACCGGTCCGGACAGCACCAGCGCGGTCAGCGTGCCGGGGTGGCGCTGGGCGTAGCGGGAGGCGATCAGGCCGCCCATGGAATGCCCGACCATGACCACCGGGAGGTCCGGGTGGGCCGTGCGGGCCCGCTCGGCCACGGCGTGCACGTCGGTGACCACGTCCTCGAAGTCCTCGATCAGCACCCGCTCGCCGTCCGACCGCCCGTGTCCGGTGTGGTCGGCGCCGTACACGGCCGCACCGTGCTCCGTCAGGACGCCGGCCACCTCTTCGTAGCGGCCGATGTGCTCGCCGTAGCCGTGTACCAGCAGCGCCACATACGTGGGCCGCTCGGCGGGCCACTCGCGGGTGGTGAGGCGTCCCCGGGTTCCGGTCAGGACGTGTTCGCGGGGCTCGGTCATGTCTCCTCCGGCTGGCGTCGGTGAAGGTCACCGGGGGATCTTCCCAGGGAGCCGCCCGGAGGTCTATAGTCCAAAACTAGCAGTGCTAATTAAGTGTTCGCTCGCCGCCCGGCGACCGAGTGACGGTCAGGAGTCCCCCGTGCGTCCCGTCCACTTCGCGGCCGCCCGCCGCACCCCGATCGGCAAGCTCCGCGGCGCCCTGTCCACCGTGCGGCCCGACGACCTCGCCGCCACCGTGATCCGGGGCCTGGTCGCCGACGTGCCCGCGCTCGACCCCGCCCGCGTCGACGACGTCTACTGGGGCGCCGCCAACCAGGCGGGCGAGGACAACCGCAACGTCGCCCGCATGGCCGCCCTGCTCGCCGGCCTGCCCGAGTCCGTGCCCGGCGCCACGGTGAACCGGCTCTGCGCCTCCGGTCTGGAGGCCGTGACCACCGCCGCCCGCACCATCGCCGCCGGCGAGGCCGACATCGTCCTCGCGGGCGGCTCGGAGTCGATGAGCCGCGCCCCCTTCGTGCTGCCCCGCCCCGACGAGGCCCTGCCGCACCGCATCGAGACCGCCGACACCAGACTCGGCTGGCGCCTGGTCAATCCGGCGATGAAGGACCTGCACGGCCTGCTGGCCATGGGAGAGACCGCCGAGGAGGTCGCCGAGCGGTACGGCGTCCCGCGCGAACGCCAGGACGCGTTCGCCCTGCGCAGCCACCGGCTGGCCGCCGAGGCCCGCAAAAACGGGCATTTCACCGACGAGCTGCTCCCCGTCGAGCGTCCCGACGGCGTGGTCGTCGACACCGACGAGTGCGTCCGCGAGGACACGTCCCTGGAGAAGCTGGGCCGCCTGAAGCCCGTCTTCCGCCCCGGCGGCACGGTCACCGCGGGCAACGCCTCCCCGATGAACGACGGCGCCGCCGGACTCCTGCTGGTCAGCGAGGAGGCCCTCGACGACCTGGGCCTGGAGTCCCTCGGCCGCTACGTCGCCGGCGGCTCGGCGGGCGTCCACCCGGACGTCATGGGCATCGGCCCCGTCCCCGCGACCCGCAGGGTCCTCGCCCGGGCCGGCTGGAACGTCGGCGACCTCGCGGAGGCCGAGTTCAACGAGGCGTTCGCCGCCCAGGCCCTCGCCTGCGTGGATCAGCTGGGCATCGACCCGGACCTGGTCAACCCCAGCGGAGGTGCCATCGCGCTCGGCCACCCGCTCGGCTGCTCCGGCGCCCGCATCCTGACCACCCTGCTCCACCGCATGCGCCGCACGGGAGCGGCCCGCGGGCTCGCCACGATGTGCGTCGGCGTGGGGCAGGGCAGCGCGGTCCTCGTCGAACGGCACTAGGGACTGGCTGAACGGCACCAGGGACTGGCCGAACCGCACCAGGGACTGGCCGAACCGCACGGGGGACCGGCCAGCCGCACACCACCCACCCTCCGCAGAGCCGCAGCAAGGAAACGGAGCAACACCCCATGGCAACCCTCTCCGTCGCCGCCGTACTCGCCGAGAACGCCCGACGCCGTCCCGACAAGGAGGCACTGGTCGAGGGCGACCTGCGGCTCACCTTCGCCGAGGTGTGGCAGCGGGCCCGGGCCCGGGCCGGCGCCCTCACCGGCCTGGGCGTCCGGCCGGGGGACCGGGTCGCGCTGATGGCGCCGAACACCGCCGACTTCCCCGTGGCCTACTACGCGATCGCCGCGACCGGTGGCGTCGTCGTACCGGTTCACCTGCTGCTGTCACCCGCCGAGGTCGAGCACGTCCTGCGCGACAGCGGCGCCACGCTGCTGCTGTGCCACCCGGCGCAGGCGGAGACCGGGGCGGCCGCGGCGCGGGAGGCGGGCGTCCGGGTGATCACCCTCGGCGACGAGTTCGACAAGCTCGCGGCCGACGCCGAGCCGCTGCCCTCGTACGTCACCCGCGACGCCGACGACCCGGCCGTCGTCTTCTACACCAGCGGCACCACGGGCGTCCCCAAGGGCGCGGTGCTCAGCCACTTCAACCTGGTGATGAACGCGACCGTCAACGCCTTCGACGCCAACGACATCCGGCCCGACGACGTCGCGCTCGGCGCGCTCCCGCTGTTCCACGCCTTCGGCCAGACCGTCTCCCTGAACTCCACCTGGCGGGCGGGTGCCACCCTCGTCCTGCTGCCGCGCTTCGACGCGGCGCGCGCGATCGAACTGATGGTGAGGGAGAAGGTCAACACCTTCCACGGGGTGCCGACCATGTTCGTCGCACTCGCCGCCGCGGCGGCCGGGGCCGACGCCCTGCCCGGCCTGCGGGTGTGCGTCTCCGGCGGCGCCTCGCTGCCGGTCGCCGTGCTGGAGCGGTTCGAGGAGGCCTTCGGCGCCAGGATCTACGAGGGGTACGGGCTGTCGGAGACCTCCCCGGCGGCGGCCGTGAACCAGCCGGTGTTCGGTGCCAAACCCGGCACGATCGGCCACCCGCTGTGGGGCGTGGACGTCGAGATCGCCCGCGCGGAGGCCGAGGACGGCATCGAGCTGCTGCCGCCCGGTGAGCTGGGTGAGGTCGTCGTGCGCGGCCACAACGTCTTCTCCGGCTACCTGGGCCGGCCCGAGGCCACCGCCGAGGCGCTCGTCGACGGCTGGTTCCGCACCGGGGACCTCGGCACCAAGGACGACGAGGGGTTCCTCAGGATCGTCGACCGGAAGAAGGACATCATCATCCGCGGCGGTTACAACGTCTATCCGCGCGAGGTCGAGGAGGTGCTGATGCGCCACCCCGGCGTCGCGCAGGTCGCCGTCATCGGCCTCCCGGACGAACTGCACGGCGAGGAGGTGTGCGCCGTCGTCGTCCCCGCCCCCGGTGCGACGCCGGACGCCGCCGAGGTCACCGAGTGGTCCAAGCAGTACCTCGGCAGGTACAAGTACCCGCGCCGCGTGGAGTTCACGGACGCGCTGCCGCTGGGCCCGAGCATGAAGGTGCTGAAGCGGGAGCTGCGGGTGCGGTACGCGGTCGGCTAAGGGGCCACTTGGCGAGACGGTGCTTACGGCGTCGGTCGGGTGCCGCATAGCATCAGTGCCCGCAATGGACATCATGACGCACTGGCACCTCACCGGCTGGGAGTTCGCCGCCCTCGCCCTCGCCGCCTTCCTCGTCGGCTTCTCCAAGACCGCCGTGAGCGGGGCCAACACGGTCAGTCTCGCGATCTTCGCGGCGATCCTGCCCGCCCGTGCCTCCACCGGCATCCTGCTGCCGGTCCTGATCGCGGGTGACGTCCTGGCCGTCCTCACGTACCGGCGCCACGCGCACTGGCCCACGCTGTGGCGGCTGTTTCCGGCCGTGGGGGCCGGCGTGGCCGCCGGCACCGTGTTCCTGGTGTGGGCGAACGACGCGCTCGTACGGACCTCGATCGGCGTGATCCTGCTGCTCATGGCCGGGGTGACGGTGTGGCGCCGACGGCAGGCCGACGCGGCCGGGCAGCCGGCCGAACAGCCGGACGGGACGATGTCGCGGGCCGGCCGGGTGAAGGCCCGCTCGTACGGCGTCCTCGGCGGTTTCACCACGATGGTCGCCAACGCGGGCGGCCCGGTGATGTCGATGTACCTGCTCTCCGCGGGCTTCCGGAAGCTGGGATTCCTGGGCACGTCGGCCTTCTTCTTCCTGATCGTCAACGTCTCCAAGCTGCCCTTCAGCGCCGGCCTCGGCCTGATCGACGGCCACTCGCTGGTCCTCGACGCCGCACTCGTGGTGTTCGTGGTGCCCGGTGCGTTCATCGGCAAATGGGCTGTGAACCGGATCAACCAGCGCCTGTTCGAGCGGTTGGTGATCGCGGCGACGGTGGTGGGGGGCCTCCAGCTCCTGGTGCACTGACGGCCCGTAGTCTCGACGCATGTCCTGTCCGGTCCCGTCGTCCAGCCCGCTGCCGTCCCCGTCCCGCTCGTCCCCGTCCCGCCCGTCCCGCCCGTCCCGCCACGTGCTGATCCTCGGCGGCACCACCGAGGCCCGTCGGCTGGCCGCCGACCTGACCGCGTGTCCCGGTGTCCGCGTCACCACCTCCCTCGCGGGACGCGTGACCCGGCCGGGCCCCCTCGCCGGTGACGTGCGGACCGGCGGCTTCGGCGGACCGGAAGGACTGGCCGCCTGGCTGCGCGAGCAGCACGTGGACGCCCTCGTCGACGCGACCCACCCCTTCGCCGGGACCATCACGGCGAACGCGGTCCGCGCCGCGGCGGCCACCGGCGTCCCCGCGGTGATCCTGCGCCGCCCCGGCTGGCAGGCCGGCCCCGGTGACCACTGGCATCCGGTCGCCTCCCTCGCCGAGGCGGCCGACCGGCTCCCGAGCCTCGGCCGCCGCGTGTTCCTGACCACCGGCCGCCTGGGTCTGGCCGCCTTCGCGCACCTGACCGGCCTCCACTTCGTCGTTCGCTCGGTGGAGCCCCCCGAGCCGCCCCTCCCGCCGGACACCCGTGTCGTGCTGGCCCGCGGCCCGTTCACGGTGGCCGACGAGACGGCCCTCCTGCGCGATCACCGCATCGACGTCCTGGTGACCAAGGACAGCGGGGGAGCGGCCACCGCGGCCAAGCTCACGGCTGCCCGCGAGCTGGTGCTGCCGGTGGTGGTGGTTCGCAGGCCCCCGCTGCCGGAGGGTGTGCGGGTGGTGCCCGACGTGCCGGCGGTACTGGAGCGTCTGGGCCTCGGCGGACCGTGACCGTGTCCGTGACCGCTCGGAACCGGCGGACGGTGACCGGCCGGGGCCTCAGCGGACCATGACCGGGGTCCGGGCCGCACTGGGCCGTGACCGGGGTCCGGGCCACAGTGGACGGTGACCGGTCCGGGTCGCAGCGCGCACGAGAGCCGCGGGTGAGTGACCGGCCGGGTGTCAGCGGACCGTGACCGGCTGCCGCACGCGGCCCGGCAGGCCGTTGCCCAGGTCCTCGACCAGCAGGCGCTTCGCGATGGAGTCGAGCGCGGCGCGCAGTTCCGCGTCCGAGGGGCGGCCGACGTCCTGCTCCACCCGGTCCTCCAGCCAGGCGGTCCAGGCCCGTCCGATGACCAGCGCCTCGCGGGCGCCCGCGTCCGTGTGGGAGAGCAGGGAGCCGTGACGGGTCAGGAAGCCCTCCTCGACCATGCGGTCGAAGACCGGCAGCAGGACCTCCGGCGGCATCCGGCGGCGGGCGGCGATCAGGCCGAGGCTGGCGTGCCCGACCAGCCGGGTGAACAGCTCGACCTGCATGACGGCCCAGGCG
The DNA here is from genome assembly GCF_049975785.1 of Streptomyces sp. WG7. Lineage (NCBI taxonomy): Bacteria > Bacillati > Actinomycetota > Actinomycetes > Kitasatosporales > Streptomycetaceae > Streptomyces > Streptomyces sp. WG7. The sequence goes on along the minus strand of NZ_JBNGGE010000006.1, from coordinate 193,833 downwards.
CCGGCGATGTCGAGCCGGGTGTCGCTGTCCGCGATGATCCGGCGGGCGGTGTCCAGCTCCGTACTGCCGATGATCCTGCCGACGGCGGCCTCCAGCGCCCGTCTGCTGCTGGCGTCGTGCGGTGAGGCGAAGCCCTCGCCCATGTCGGTGGAGCCCATGCGGGCGCTGTCCCGCAGCTGGACCTGCTTGAGGAACAGGGCTACGAGGAAGCCGAGCGCCGCGACCGGCACCGTCCACAGGAACACGGTCTGGATGGTGTCCGCGTACGCGCCGATGACCGGCGCCGACGCGTCCGGCGGCAGCCGGTGCACGCCCTCCGGACTGGTCGCCGCGCCGCTGATCACGTCTGGGTCGGCGGCTCCGGTCTCCGCGGCGGCAGTGACGCCGTCCCGCAGGTTGGGGCCGAGCGCGTTGGCGTAGATCGTGCCGAAGACCGCGGTGCCGAAGGAGCTGCCCAGCGTGCGGAAGAAGGTGACGCCGGAGGTCGCGGTGCCGAGGTCGGCGTAGTCGACGGTGTTCTGCACGGCGATGGTCAGCACCTGCATGGACAGGCCGATGCCCGTGCCGAGCACGAACATGTACAGCGACTCCAGCCAGGCGCCCGTGGACGGGTCCATGAGCGACATCAGATACAGGCCGACGCCCATCACCAGGGTGCCCACGATCGGGAACAGCCGGTACCGCCCCGTCCTGCTGACCACGCTGCCGCTGAAGACCGACGCGATCAGCAGTCCGGCCACCATCGGCAGTGTCCGGACGCCCGAGACGGTGGCCGAGTCGCCGTCGACGTACTGCAGGTAGGTCGGCAGATACGTCAGCGCGCCGAGCATCGCGAAGCCGACGATGAAGCTGAGGACCGAGCAGACCGTGAACACCGGGTCGCGGAACAGCCGCATCGGCAGCATCGGTTCGTCCGCCCGGGTCTCCACCCAGCAGAACAGCCCGAGTGCGATCAGCCCTCCGGCGAACAGGCCGATGATGACTGCCGAGCCCCACGCGTACTCGTTGCCGCCCCAGCTCGTCGCCAGGATCAGTGCGCTCGCGCCGACCGCGACCAGTGCGATGCCCAGATAGTCGACGACGGGCCGGGCGGCCGACTTCACCACCGGGATGGTGCGGGCGGCGGCGATGACGACGACGATCGCGATGGGCACGTTGACGTAGAACGCCCAGCGCCAGGACAGGTGGTCGGTGAACAGCCCGCCCAGCAACGGCCCGATGACGGTCGCCACCCCGAACACCGCGCCGATGGCGCCCTGGTACTTGCCGCGCTCCCGCAGCGGGATGACGTCCGCGATCAGTGCCATCGACGTGACCATCAGCCCGCCCGCGCCGATGCCCTGCATCGCCCGCCAGATGATCAGCAGCGGCATGGTCGTGGCCAGCCCGCACAGGAACGAGCCCGTGATGAACACGATCGCCGAGACCTGGAAGACGACCTTCCGGCCGAACATGTCGCCGAACTTGCCGACCAGCACCGTCGCCACGGTCTCCGCGAGCAGGTACGAGGTCACCACCCACGACATGTGCTCGCCGCCGCCCAGGTCCGACACGATCGTCGGCAGCGCGGTGCCGACGATGGTCTGGTCCAGGGCCGCCAGCAGCATGCCCAGCATGATCGTGACGAAGACGACGTTGCGGCGGCGCCTGTCCAGCACGGGCGGCTGGGCGGCGGCGGCCCGTGGCGTTTCCTCGGCGACTGTCACACGGTCACGATCACACCGGTGCACCGGCCACGCATGCGGGGGCGGTCCGCCCGGGTGCAGCCACCGGACCGGCTGGTCAGCCGGTTCGGTGAGCCGGTCCGGTCAGCCGTCGCCGGGGTTGCGCCGCAGCAGATACGTGTCCATGATCCAGCCCTTGCGCTCCCGCGCCTGTGCGCGCAGCCGCTCGATGCGGGGCGCGGCCTCGGCGATCGGACCGGAGGCGAGGATCTCGTCGGGGGTGCCCAGGTAGGCGCCCCAGTAGATGTCGATGTCCTGATCCGCGTACTGCCGGAAGGCCTGGTGGGCGTCGAGCATCACCACGACGTCGTCCACGCCCTCCGGGAAGCCCTCCGAGAGCCGGCGCCCGGTGGTGATCTGCACCGGGCGCGCCACCCTGTTCAGCCCGGTGCGGTGCCGGGCGACGAGCGAGGAGACGCTGCTGATACCCGGCACGACGTCGTACTCGAACGCCACCGCGCCGCGCTCCGTGATCTCCTCCAGGATGCCCAGCGTGCTGTCGTACAGCGCCGGGTCGCCCCACACCAGGAACGCGCCGCTCTGGTCCTCGCCCAGTTCCTCGGCGATCAGCCGCTCGTAGATGCCGGCACGGGCGCTGCGCCAGTCCTCGACGGCGGGGGAGTACGCCGTGCCGCCCGCGCTCCGGTCCCGCTCGGGGTCGCGTGCCTCGACGATCCGGTACGTCCCCTCCGGTATGTGCGTCTCCAGCATGTCGAGGCGCAGCCGCACCAGGTCGGACTTCACCTCGCCCTTGTCCAGGACGAAGAACACGTCCGTGCTCCGCAGCGCCCGGACCGCCTGCAGGGTCAGCTGGTCGGGGTCGCCCGCGCCGATACCGATCACATGAATCTTCCGCACGCCACGAGTCTGCCGTACGCCACTGACAACGCCCCGGCCGGGCTCTCCCCAGCCCTGTGGCCGGGGCTCCCCTCAATCCCGGGGCCGGGCTCTCCCCGATCCCGCGGCCGGCGGATCTCAGCCCCGCAGCCGAGGCGCCCGCGCTCCCGCGTCCACGGGCGCGCCGCCCTCCACGTCCTGCGCCAGCTCCCGGGCCCACCCGGCGATCCGCCCCAGATCCATCCCGTGAGGGCGGTCCTGCCCGGACGCCGAAGCCGCCCACTCCGTCACCGCCCCGGCCCCGCGCCGCAGCAGCCTCGCCCCGCCGGTGACGTTGCCGCGGGCCGCGTGCGTGAGCCCCACGGCCAGCTGGGCCATCCCCCGCCACAGCTCCCGTTCCTCCTCGGGGCCCGACTTCCAGGCGTCCTCGAAGACCTCGTGCGCGTGGAACGGCCGCCCCGCGTCCAGCAGCCGCTGCGCCTCGGCGACCGTCTCCCCGGGGGCGCGCACGACGCCTTCCGGCTGGCGGGGGACGCCGTCCGCGCCGTACGGCAGGGGGCGTCCGAGCCCGTCCCGGGGCCGGGCGTTACGAGCGCGCCCCTCGCCGTCGCGGTCGCGCGCGTCCACCGGGCGGAGCGGGTCTGCGCTGTGTCGGGGGCTGTCGGCAGGGCTGTCCATGGGCCGATTGTCCCTCGCCCGTGCCCGCGTAGGAGTGGCCCGGTGGGTGGGGTAAAGTTCTCTACGCGTGATCGCGCGGTTCGCCGCGTGTGAGTACGCCGGGACGTGGCGCAGCTTGGTAGCGCACTTGACTGGGGGTCAAGGGGTCGCAGGTTCAAATCCTGTCGTCCCGACTGGAGACAGTCGCAGATCAGGGCCGGTTTCGGAAGCATCCGAAACCGGCCCTTGGTCATTCTCGGGACCGGTCGGGGACCGGCGTGCTCGACCGGAGTCAGCGGGTCACGACGATCGGGCTCGGCAGCGAGCGCGGTGCGCGCACCACGCTGAAGCGGGCGGAGAGCGCGGCGCCGGCGTCGGGAGGCGCACGGACACACGCGGACACACGCGGACACACGCGGGTGTCCCGCCCGGATGGTGTATGCGTCAACCGACGGGACGGCAGGGCAGATCCATTTGCCGCCCTCCCCGGTCGGAGGGACGATGAAAGTGCACTGCGGCGCCCCACGGCCGGGCCTGCGTCCTCGGTCGCACTCGGTCGCGTCGGGCGGCCCGCACGCCTCACGTCCCGGCCCGTGACACAGCATCCGCGTTCCTGCGATGCCCACCTGGGGGTCCGGATGGCGAGAGTTCCGCGTGGCGTGGCCGATGCGCGCGGCCGGCAGGCCGTCGTGCACGATCACGAAGGTGCGCTGATGGCGCTGGACCTGGAGACCGGCGCCCTGCTGTGGCGCCACGCGCCCAGTCTGCGACCGTGCGCACTGCTCGCCGTTTCCGTCGTGACCCTGAGGATCAGCCCGTCGCCGACGCTCGTGGTCGTGGTGCTCGACGCCGCGACCGGCGAGGACCGCTGGACCTCGGAGCCCGTCGGCCTGCCGCCGTGGGCGCGTTGCACCCTCGACGACACCCGCGCCTTCACCCTGCGGACCGACGTGGCCGACGACACCGTGGTGCTCCGCTGGGTCGCCCGGACCTGGTACCGCGGGGGTGCCGCACCGAGCGCACGCGTCCTGGAGGAGTCCCGGCGCGTGGCGCACGGAGCAGTGAGGGTCACTCTGGCCGGCACCCCTTCGCTGGAAGTGCTCCCCGAGGCGGAGGCCGGGGCCGAGGCGTGGGCGGAAGCCGGAGCGGGGACCTGGGCGGAAGCCGGGGCGGAGGCAGAGGCGCTCCCGGAGACGGCCGACGCCGAGGTGCCGGCCCCCGCACCTCCGGCGGCTTCCGACCGGCAGTCCGCCGTACTGGACCGGAGCCTGGTCGGCGACAGACGCATGGACCTCCTCCTCCGCCCCGACTCCGGCGCCGTCGTCCTCAGAGCCGTTGATCCCCGCACCGGCACGCTCGCTTGGGAGGTGGAACTGGACCGCGCGACCCCGAGGCGGGCGCCCAGGCTCCGGCCCTAGACGCTCTCTCGTCCCCACCGCACCATCCCACCCCGATCGGGGGTGCCATCATGGCCATCTCAACCGAAGAAGTCGCCCAGTCGAAGAACATCAGCGTCGCGCAGGTGCAGGCGCTGTGCCGTTTCCGGGGCACGACGAACGAGACGCTCGCGGCCCTGCCCGAGACCGCGGTACGACGGGCCCTGCTGCGCCTCGACTTCCCCGACCTGCCCACCGCCCGCGGGCTCTTCCGGGTCAAGCAGGAGCGCAGTGACGACGGGAACGTCCGGCCGCACGGTCTGGGCGAGGCCTACGTGCAGGTGGAGAGCCTGCTGGGTCGCGAGGCGCCGCCCATGACCGCCGGTGTGCCGACCGGTCCGAACGGCCGGACTCGCCGGGCCGGACCGGCACCGACGGCCGGCATGCAACTGTCCAACTGGGTGTGGCTCGGCCCGGGGAACATCGGCGGACGGACCCGCGGCATCGTGATCGACCCGGCCGACCCGGACAGCATCTGGGCCGTGAGCGCCGGCGGCGGGGTGTGGCACACCGAGGACGGCGGTGCCCAATGGGCACCGGTCGACGACTTCCTGGAGAACCTCTCCTGCGGCTGCATCGCCGTGGACCCGTCCGACGCGGCCACGATGTACGTGGGGACGGGCGAGGCCTTCCACAACCTCGACGCGATCCGGGGCAACGGCATCTTCCGCACCACCGACGCGGTCGCCTGGGCCCCCATCACGGCCACCCAGACCCCGGACTTCCAGTTCGTGAGCCGGATCGCGGTGTCGCGGGACGGCGCGGTCGTCCTCGCGGCCACCTCCACCGGGCTCTTCCGCAGCGCCGACCCCGCGCGGGCCACCTGGACCAAGGTGCTCGGCCACCCGCTCGGTGACGTCCGATTCGATCCGCTGGACAGCGACAAGGCGGTCGCCGGGGCGCTGGGCGCCGGCGCGGCCTGGTTCAGCCGGGACGGGGGTCTCACGTGGGACCTCGCGACCGGCGGCCCGTGGAGCGGCCGGGTCGAGCTCGCGTACGCGGCGAAGGACCCGGACATCGTCTACGCGTCGGTCCAGATGACCACCGGCCAGATCTGGCGGTCGCAGGACGGCGGCGCGTCCTACACGCGGAGGCAGACGCTGACCCCGGACGGCCTGCCGTCGGACTACCTCGGCGGTCAGGGCTGGTACGACAACGCCGTCTGGGCCGGGGACCCGACCGACGCCGACCTGGTGGTCGTCGGCGGCATCGACCTGTACCGCAGCACCGACGGCGGCGACCATCTGGCCGAGATCAGCACCTGGTGGGAGCCCACCTCGGTCCACGCCGACCAGCACGCGATCGTCGCGCACCCCTCGTACGACGGGGTCACCAACCGCACGGTGTTCTTCGGCAACGACGGCGGTGTGTTCAGGGCGGACGACCTGGCGACGGTCGGAACCGAGCCGGAGCCCCCGTTCGTGAACGGGTGGACCGAGCTGGTGAACGACTACGGCGTGACGCAGTTCTACGCAGGGGCCGGCCACTCCGGCAGCGGGAAGATCATCGGCGGCGCGCAGGACAACGGCTCGCTCGTCTTCGACCCCGCCCTCGGCACCCAGGACTGGCGCGAGTTCTTCGGCGGTGACGGCGGCTGGTGCGCCTCCGACCCCACCGACCCCGACGTGTTCTACGGCGAGTACGTCTTCCTCAACATCCACCGCAACACCGACGGCGCCACCAGCGACGACACGCAGGGCGACCGCTACATCAGCGGCCAGTTCTTCAACTTCGCGACGCGCGACTGGTCCTGGAAGCAGGTGCCCTTCCGTATCCCGGACGCGAAGAACGAGAACGCGCTCTTCATCGCACCGTTCGTGCTCGATCCCAACGACGAGAACCGGATCCTGGCAGGCGGCGCGTCGCTGTGGCGGACCGACAACGCCAAGCAGCCCAACACTCCTGCCGACGGACCGTCCTGGCGGGCGATCAAGCCCGGCGCCGGCGCGTTGATCAGCGCGATCGCGGTGGCGCGCGGCAACTCGGACGTGGTGTGGGTGGGCCACGAGAACGGCATGGTCTTCCGCACCGCCAACGGCACCGCGCCGACGCCGACCTGGGCGCGCGTGGGCGCGACGGGGCCGAGTCCGCTGGAGCCACGGCGCTTCTGCACCGGCATCACCGTGCACCCGACGGACCCGGACACCGCCTACGTCACCTTCGGCGGATACGAGCGTGGCAACCTGTGGGTGACCACGGACGCCGGTGCCGCCTGGACCGACCTCGCCACCGCTCTGCCGCGCGCGCCGATCCGGGCCCTGGCAGTGCACCCGCGGCGGACGGACCTGCTCTACTGCGGCACCGAGGTGGGCCTGTTCGCCAGCGAGAACGCCGGGGCGAACTGGTCGCCGACGAACGAGGGCCCGACCAACTGCTCGGTCGACGACCTGTTCTGGATGGACGAGGTGCTCGTCTGCGTGACCCACGGCCGAGGGATGTTCCAGATCGACCTGTCGACGATCCCGTAAGGCGAGACGCGATGGAGCCGCTTCTGATTCCGGTCGTGTTCCTCGCGGTGGCGGCCGCGTTCCTCCTGTCCGCCTCGGCCGGGTTCGGGGGCAGTCTGATTCTCGTCCCCACGCTGGCGCTGGTTCTCGGCACCAAGTCCGGGGTGGCGCTGGCGGCCCTCCTCCTCGCCGCCAACAACCTGGTGAAGGTCTTCGCCTACCGGACGACGCTTCCCTTCCGCAAGGCCGCGGTCGTGATCCTGCTGGTCGCCGCGGGGGCCTTCCTGGGGGCCAAGTTGCTCGTCTCCGCCCCGGAACGGGCCGTGACGCTCGCGGTCATCGCGAGCTTCGCCGCCGCGTTCCTGGCGGAGACGTTCGATCTGACCCGCTGGCGGCGGGCCGGCTCCCCGCTGCTGGCCTTCGCCTCGGGTGCGACGTCCGGATTCAGCGGTACGTCCGGCCCCCTGAAGGGCCTCGCGGTCCGCGGACTGGTTCTGGACCGCCTCCACCTCGTCGGCGCGCTCTCCCTGGCCTCACTCGTCGGGGACGTCACGAAGACCGCCGTCTGGACGGATGCCGCACTGCTGACGGGTCGGGACTACCTTGTCGCCCTGATGTGCGTGCCGCTGATGTTCGTCGCGACGTTCCTCGGCAGACGTTTCAACACCGGCATCGGCGAGCGGGGCTACACGGGCCTGTTCTGGACCGTGATGGTCGGCTACACCGGGCGCCTGCTGGCCGGCCTGTGACCCTGACCGTCACCGCCCCAGTCCGCGGGAGGTGACGGTCGGTCCGGTCTGGGACTGGTTCGAGCCGCAATAACTTGCGGAAACTTTCAGAAGGTCATTGCCGACCGGGCGGACGGCTGCTTGACTCACGACATCCGAGCGAGAGGAACGAGCCGACTCCCATGGCCATTGAGACCGACGTCCTCGTCCTGGGCGGCGCGGGCGTGGACACCATCGTCCACGTCCCGGAGCTGCCGCTCCCCTACGCCGACAGCTACATGATCCAGCCGGGCATCGTGACCCGGGCGGGCCAGAGCGGGGACTTCGTCGCGCTCGGCGTGAGCGCCCTGGGGCTGCGCACCCACCACATCGACGTCGTCGGTGCCGACCCCGAGGGTGACCTGGTGCGCGCGCTGCACCGGGACCGGGGGATCCCCTTCACCGAGGTGCACTCCGCGGCGGGCACCAAGCGCGCGGTCAACCTGGTCGGTCCGGACGGGCGGCGGCTTTCCCTGTACGACAACACCCGCAGCCAGGAGACCGACCGGCTGCCCGAGGTCACGGTGCGTGCCCTCGCCGCCGCGAGCCGCCACGCCCACGTGGTGATCACGCACCCGTGCGCGTACGCCCTGCCGGCGCTGCGCGAGTCCGGGGTCACCCTCTCGACGGACCTGCACGACTGGGACGGCGTCAATCCGTACCACGAGCCGTTCGCGCTCGCCGCGGACCTGGTCTTCCTGTCCACCACCGCCCTGGCCGACCCGGAGCACACCATGCGGGACATCGCCGCGCGCGGCCGGGCCCGGATCGTCGTGGCCACCGCCGGGGCCGAGGGCGCGTACCTGCTCGTCGACGGCGACCTCAGCCACGTACCCGCCGTCGCTCCCCCCGCTCCGGTGGTGGACTCCAACGGGGCGGGCGACGCCTTCGCCTCCGGCTTCCTGCTCGGCTGGCTGGAGGGCGAGGACCCGCTGCGCTGCGCGCGCTACGGAGCCATCGCCGGCGCGCACGCCTGCACGGTGCCGTCGACCCGTGCCGACGCTCTCGCGCGTGACGGACTCCTCGCCCGCGCGGCCGAGCCGGACGCCGTCGCAGAGGGCGCCGGGGTGCACGGATAGCAGGGGGCACGGATAGGAGGGTGCACGGTTGAGCAGGACCGAGGCCACCGTCGCCGGGGTCCGGCCCGGCCGGGCCGGACCCGACCACGGACCCGACCACGGACCGGACCGGTGGCTCCGGCGGAGGGCGACGGCCACCCCGGGCGACCGGTTTCCGCGGGAGCCGGCGTGAGGGCCGGACGCCGGAGCGGATCAGGGAAGCCGAGCGGAACGGCCAGTGAGGTCCGCCGTGTCCGCCGTGTCCGCCGTGTCCGGCGACCTCACTGGTCTGACCGACCTGACGCGCCTCAGCGGGGGCCGCGCGCCCCCGCGGCGGTCAGCAGGTCGACTGTCTCGGGATGCGGTCCCTTCATCGCCCACTCCAGCGGGGACCAGCCGGTGCCGTGGTCCTCGCGGAGGTTCGGGTCGGCGCCGTGTTCGAGGAGGGCGCGTACCGCCTCGGTGTGACCCCAGCAGGACGCCCCGCACAGGGGCGTGCCCTCGGAGCCGATCCCGCTCTCGGTGTCGGGGGAGGCGCCGGCCGCCAGCAGCAGGCGGACGATGTCGGCGGCTCCGCTCACGGAGGCCAGGTAGAGAGGCGTGGTGCCCGCGGTGTCGGCCGTCTCGGCCGGCGCTCCGGCCCGCAGCGCCGCTCTCACCCCCGCGATGTCGCCGACCAGCGCGGCGTCGACGAGACGGCGGGACAGCTTCTTGTGTCGTCGTCTGTTCACGGGGCCTCCACGACCGGCGGCTCGCCGCGCGGCAGGGTCAGGGCGGCGCGCAGTGCCGTGGCCGGCGCGGCGCCGATGCGGTCGGCAAGGACGTTCTCGATGACGTCGAGGGTGGCCTGGGCGCGTTGGTGGACGCGGGTGCCCTCCGCGGTGATGCGGATCAGGCGGTTGCGTGCCGAGGTGGGGTCCGGCACCTGTTCCAGCAATCCCAGTCCCACCATGCCGTGCACGGCCTGGTGGGCGGTCTGACGGGTGACGCCGAGGCGGCGGGCGAGCTCGGCGACCGTGGTGCCCTCCGTGTCCAGGAGGGCGAGGACCTGGCCCTGGGCGCTGCTCAGCGGCTGCTCGCCCGCTGCCCGCATGCTCGCCATCAGCGCGTCGTCGAACCAGCGCTTGGCTCCGGCCAGCAGCAGGGGCATGTTCTGTGCGGTTTCCGTCATGTCTCCTCGGGTTCCTCCGGCTCCGAGCATACGGGCAGCTCCGGCAGGCGTTTTCCTCTTTTTCCCGGGCGGGAGCTTGCCGCCACCCCAAAATGTCAGGTAGCCTGACAGTCACGCGAACGTCAGGTAACCTGACGTTATTGTTCGACCGGAGGCTTCCATGACCATCGAATTCGCCAGGCGCTCCCACTCACTCATCCCCGCCGAACCCGGCAAGCCGTACTTCATCGAGAAGGGCATGGGCGACCGCGCCCACCTCTTCGGCGACCTGTTCACGATCTACGCGGGCGGACCGCAGACCGAGAACACCTTCAACTTCTTCACCTGCGACGGTCCCAAGGGCGACGTCATCCCGGCCCACTCCCACCCCGACACCTACGAGGTCTTCTTCGTCACCCAGGGCGCCGTCCGGCTCTTCGTCGAGGACCTCGAGGGCGAGCAGCAGGAGAAGCTGCTCACCGTCGGCGACTTCGGCTTCGTACCGAAGAACTGCCCGCACGCCTACCGCATCGAGCGCCACCACAGCCAGATAGTCGGCGTCGCGGCCGGTCCCGGCGGCACCTTCGAGCGGTTCTTCGAGACCCTCGGCACCGAGACCGACGAACTCGGCCTGCCCAAGCGCCCGTTCGTGCCGGAGCCGCACAAGTTCGGCACCGTGCCGCAGCGGTACGACGTGACCTTCCTGCCCGACCACCAGTGGCGAACGGAAAGCTGAGAGCACGATGGCGTACGTATGGGCGCTGCTGGCCGGCGCTCTCGTGGGCGCGCTCTACGCCGCCCTGAAGGTGAGGTCCCCGGCGCCTCCGCCGGTCGCCCTGTTCGGCCTGCTGGGCATGCTCGCGGGCCAGGCCCTGCTGGGGGCGCTGTGAGGTCCCTACTCGCCCGTGCACGCGGCCCTGCCGTCAGCCTGCTGGCCGGGCTGCTGATGGGGGCCGTCTACTGGGCCCTCGGCCTCACCTCACCCGCTCCGCCCCTGATCGGCCTGACCGGACTGCTCGGCATCGTGCTGGGCGAGCGCGCCGTCACCCGGCTGCGCGACCGTACGGCCGCGTCGAGAAACCACCCCCGGAAGGAAGAGTCCCATGACGGTCCCCGCTGAAGGACCCGGTCTCGTCGACGTCCACGCCCACTTCGTCACCGAGTCCTACGTACGCCGGGCGAAGGCCGCCGGCCACGAACTGCCCGACGGCGTGCCCGCCTGGCCCTCCTGGTCCGCCGAAGCACACCTGGCGCTGATGGACCGCAACGGCATCCGCACCTCGATCCTCTCCGTCTCGTCGCCCGGCGTGCACTTCGGCGACGACACCGCCGCCCGCGGCCTCGCCCGCGAGGTCAACGAGGACGCCGCCCGCACCGCCGCCGAACACCCCGGCCGCTTCGGCTTCTTCGCCTCCCTGCCGCTGCCGGACGTGGACGGCGCCCTCGCGGAGATCACGCACGCCTTCGACGAACTCGGCGCCGACGGAGTGGTACTGGAGACCAACACCCACGGGGTGTACCTGGGCGACGCGCGGCTGGAGCCCGTCTTCGCCGAACTCGGCCGCCGCCGCGCGGTCGTCTTCCTGCACCCGACCTCCCCCGTGTGCTGGGAGAGGTCGGCGCTCGGACGGCCGCGCCCCATGGTCGAGTTCGTCTTCGACACCGCCCGTACCGTCACCGACCTGCTCATGGCCGGCACCCTGGAACGCCACCCCGGCCTCGAGGTGATCGTCCCGCACTGCGGTGGCGCGCTGCCCGCCCTCGCCGACCGCATCAACGGCTTCATGAAGCTCTTCCTGCCGTCCGGCGAGGACGGCGCCCCCGACGCCGTCCGGCAACTGCGCCGCCTGCACTACGACATGGCCGGCCCCGCCTTCCCGCGCCAGGTCCCCGCGCTGCTCGGGCTCGTCGAACCGGACCGGCTCCTGTACGGCAGCGACTACTGCTGGACCCCGGCGCACGCCGTGGACGCCCATGTCGCCTCCGTCGAAGCGGCCCCGGTGCCGTCGGGTGCGGCCGGCTGGCGGGACCTGACGACGGCCAACGCGCACCGACTGCTGCCCCGCCTCGCCGGCCGCCCGCCCCGCACACCCGGGAAGTGACCTCGTGCACTGCGCACTCGCCCCGTTCCTCGCCCCGCCCGACCCCGCGGCGCTGCCCCTGCCGGCCGCGGCGCACCCCGCGGACGGCGTACGGCTCCTGCGCGCCGTCCCGTACGCCGTCCGCGACGGCAGCCGCCCCCTGGAACTCGACCTGTGGCTCCCCGAGGAGCCGGCCGCCGGCCCGCCGCCCGTGATCCTCTTCGTCCACGGCGGCGCATGGCGCACCGGACTGCGCGACGACCTCGGCCCACGCTTCCGCGACCGGCGGCCCGGCCCCTTCGCCCGCCTCGTGCGAGCCGGGTTCGCCGTCGCCTGCCCCGACTACCGGCTCAGCGGCGAAGCCGCCTTCCCGGCCCCGCTGGACGACCTGTCGGCGGCGCTGGCCTGGCTGCGCACCCGCGCCGCCGAACTCGGCGTCGACGCCGACCGCGTCGTCGCCTGGGGCGAGTCCGCGGGCGGCCATCTCGCCGCGCTCCTCGCCCTGACCGCCGCCCCGGCAGCCGTGCGCGGCTGCGTCGTCTGGTACGGCCCCACCGACCTCACCGCCGCGCCCCCGCACACGCCCGAGGCGGCACTCCTCGGCGCCCCCGCCGCCGACGCCCCGGACCGGGCCCGCGCCGCCAGCCCGCTCGCCCGGGTCGCGCCCGGCGCCCCGCCGTTCCTGATCCTCCACGGAGCCGAGGACACGGTCATCCCCGTCGCCCAGGGCGAGGCACTCGCCTCGGCACTGCGCGCGGTGGGCACGGAGGCCGCCTTCCGGGCCGTCCCAGGCGCCGACCACCTGTGGATCGGAGCGGCCGAACAGGACGTCGAGGACTGCTTCACCGCCTCCCTCGACTTCGTACGCGACCGGACCAGGTGATAGAAGCGGGCATGACCAACTTGCCCCACACCGTGCCCCCGAAGGGCCCCCGGCCGGACGGCCGCCGATGACCGCCGGCATCGACACCCCGGACCGCCGGGGCCGCACCGGACTCGACCGGGCGGGCCGGGACCTGACCGGCAACCCCCGGGTCAGGGTCCGGGACGTACGGCTCCTGTCCAGTCACTGGTACGTCGAACGCACCACGACCTTCGACATCCAGCGCGCCGACGGCACCTGGAGCACCCAGGAGCGCGAGACCCACGACCGCGGCAACGGCGCCACCGTGCTGCTCCACGACACGGAACGCGGAACCGTGCTGCTCACCCGCCAGTTCCGCCTCCCCGTCTACGTCAACGGCCACCCCGACGGCATGCTGATCGAGACACCCGGCGGGCTGCTCGACGACGAGGACGAGCACCCCGAGGTCGCCGTGCGGCGCGAGGTCGTCGAGGAGACCGGGCACACCGTCGGCGAGGTCCGGCACGTCTTCGACGTCTACATGAGCCCCGGCTCGGTCACCGAACGCGTCAGCTTCTACGCCGCCGCCTACGGCCCCGCCACCCGCACCCACGAGGGCGGCGGCCTGGACGAGGAGGGCGAGGACATCGAGACCCTCGAACTGCCCTTCGGCCGGGCCCTGGAGATGATCCGCACCGGCGAGATCGCCGACGCGAAGACGATCATGCTGCTCCAGTGGGCCGCGCTGGAGGGTCCCTTCGCCCGACCCCTTCGGGAAGACCCCCGGGAATACACCAGGGATGACACCCGGAACGACATCCGCGAAGACACTCGAGACGCTTGACTTGAAGCGCACTTCAAACTGAAGACTCCCCTTCGTGCCCGGACGACCGGGCGCGAAGGGGAGGACCACCATGAAGTACCGCACCATCGGCACCGATCCGGCCCACCGTGAGGTGAGCGTGCTCGCGCTCGGCGCGATGCTGTTCGGCTCGCTGACCGACGAGAAGACCTCCTTCGCCGTCCTCGACCGCTATGTCGAGGCCGGCGGGAACTTCATCGACACGTCCGACAACTACGCCTTCTGGACCGATGGCGGCCAGGGCGGCCAGAGCGAGGAACTCCTCGGCCGCTGGCGGCGCAGCCGCGGCATCGGCGACGAGATCGTCATCGCCACCAAGGTCGGCGCCCGCCCGCTCGCCCCCGGCACCAGCTACACCGACAACGCGGAGGGCCTGTCGGCCAAGGTGATCCGCGAGGCCGCCGAGCGCAGCCGGGAAAGGCTCGGCGTCGACAAGCTCGACCTGCTGTACGCCCACATCGACGACCACACCGTGCCCCAGCGCGAGACCGTCGAGGGGTTCGGAGAACTGGTCGCGGAGGGCACGGTCGGACTGCTCGGCGTCAGCAACCAGGCGATGTGGCGCGTGGAGCGGGCCCGCGCGCTCGCCGCCGCGGCCGGACTGCCCGGCTACGAGGTGCTCCAGTACCAGCACAGCCACCTGCGGCCCCGCTTCGACGTGCCCAGTGACCTCTTCCCGGACGGCAGCCTCGGCCACGCCGGCCCCGAACTGCTCGGCTACCTGCGGGCCGAGCCCGCCCTGACCCTGGTCGCCTACTCGCCGCTGCTCACCGGGGCGTACGTCCGCGAGGACAAGCCCCTGCCCCCGGACTACGACCACCCGGGCACCCCGGTCCGGCTCGCGGTGCTCCGCGACATCGCCCGGGAGACCGGCGCGAGCGTCAACCAGGTCGTCCTCGCCTGGCAGATCGGCGCCGAACTGCCGATCGTCCCGCTGGCCGGGGCGTCGTCGGTGGCGCAGCTGGAGGAGAACCTGGCCGCCGTGGACCTGGACCTCACCCCGGAGCAGCGGGCCCGGCTGGACCGGGCCCACTGACCGGCGTCACGGCCTGACCAGCAACTGGAAGTCGAACGCGTACCGGGACGCGCGGTATATGTGCGTCCCGTACTCGACCGGCCGCCCGGTGTCGTCGTACGCCGTGCGCGTCATGGTCAGCAGTGCGGCACCCTCCTCCTCGTCCAGGCGGCCCGCCTCCTCACGGGTGGCCGAGCGGGCGCCCACGGTCTGGCGGGCGCTGTGCAGGGTGATGCCGCAGGCGCGCATCATCCGGTACAGGCCGGTCGACTCCAGCCGGGCGTCGTCGAGCTCCAGCAGCGTCACCGGCAGGTAGTTGCACAGCAGTGCCACCGGCCGGCCGTGGGTGAGGCGCAGCCGCTCCAGGACGGTGACCTCGCCGCCCTCCGCGATGCCCAGGGCCGCCGCCACGTCGGCGGAGGCGGGCACGCCCTCGTTGCGCACCACCCGCGTGGTGGGTCCCTGCCCGGCCGCCTCCAGGTCGTCGTAGAGACTGCTCAGCTCCAGGGGGCGCCTGACCTGGCTGCGCACCACCTGCGTGCCGACCCCGCGCCGCCGGACCAGGAGGCCCTTGTCGACCAGGGACTGGATGGCCTGGCGGACGGTCGGCCGGGACAGGCCGAGGCGGACGGAGAGGTCGACCTCGTTGCCCAGCAGATTGCCCGGGGCGAGGACGCCGTGCTCGATCGCCGCCTCCAACTGCTGGGCGAGCTGGTAGTACAGCGGCACCGGACTGGCCCGGTCCAGGGCGAACTCCAGGGTGCTGAGCGCGGGGGCGGTCACGGCACGTGCGGGGTCGCCGGTCCTCGCCATGGACGTACCTCCTTGCGTGGGTGCCGAAGTGTCAGAGGTGGCGGCGGCGGTCGGCGACGGCGCGTTCGTACGCGGCCCGGGCGCCGGTGGCGGCCTCGCGGGCGGACACCTCGGCGACCGGCACGTCCCACCAGGCCTCGGCGGCGGGCGCGGTCGGCGCGGGGTCCGTCTCGACGTAGACGCAGGTCGGCCGGTCGGAGGCGCGGGCCGTCCGCAGGGCCTCGCGCAACTCCCCTACGGTCTTCGCCCGCAGCACCTCCACGCCGAGGCTGGCCGCGTTGGCGGCGAGGTCGACGGGGAGCGGGGCGCCGGTGAAGGCGCCGTCGGCCGCCCGGTGGCGGTACGCGGTGCCGAAGCGCTCGGCGCCCACCGACTCGGAGAGGCCGCCGATGGACGCGTAGCCGTGGTTCTGCACCAGGACCAGCTTGACCGGCAGGTTCTCCTGGACGGCGGTGACGATCTCCGTCGGGTTCATCAGATAGGTGCCGTCGCCGACCAGGGCCCACACCGGCGTGCCGGGCGCGGCCTGCTGGACGCCGAGCGCGGCCGGGATCTCGTAGCCCATGCAGGAGTAGCCGTACTCCACGTGGTACTGGCGCGGGGAGCGGGCCCGCCACAGCTTGTGCAGGTCGCCGGGGAGCGAGCCGGCCGCGTTGATCACCACGTCCTCGTCGCCGACGACGGCGTCCAGCGCGCCCAGCACCTGCGTCTGGGTCGGCACGGCACTGTCGTCGTCGGCGCCGAGCGCCGCCTCCACCGTCTCCTCCCAGCGGGCCCGGCCGGCGCGGTACTCGGTCTCGTACAACGCGGCCACCCGGTGGCCGGACAGCGCGTCCGCCAGCGCCGTGAGCCCCGCCCGCGCGTCGCAGACCAGGGTGCGGGCGGCGAGCTTGTGGGCGTCGAAGGCGGTGATGTTGAGGTTCAGGAAGCGGACGTCCGGGTGCTGGAAGAGGGTGCCGGAGGCCGTGGTGAAGTCCGTGTAGCGGGTGCCGACCCCGATCACCAGGTCCGCGGTGCGGGCGACGTCGTCGCCGACGGCGGTGCCGGTGTGGCCGACGGCGCCCAGGTCGGCCGGATGGTCGTGGCGCAGCGCGCCCTTGCCGGCCTGGGTGGAGGCGACGGGGATGCCGGTGGCGTCCACCAGCGCCTTCAGCGCGCCCTCGGCCTCGCTGTGGTGGACGCCGCCACCCGCCACGATCAGCGGCCGCCCGGCGGCGCGGATCGCCCGCACGGCCTCGACCAGCTCCTCCGGGTCGGGTGCGGGGCGCCGTACGCGCCAGACGCGGTCGGCGAAGAACTCCTCGGGCCAGTCGTACGCCTCCGCCTGGACGTCCTGGGGGAGGGCGAGGGTGACGGCGCCGGTCTCGGCCGGGTCGGTGAGCACGCGCATCGCCTGGAGCACGGAGGCGACGAGCGCCTCGGGGCGGGTGACGCGGTCGAAGTACCGGGAGACGGGGCGCAGGGTGTCGTTGACGGACACGTCCGCCTCGATCGGGTGCTCCAGCTGCTGGAGCAGCGGGTCGGCGGCGTGCGAGGCGAAGTAGTCGCCGGGGAGGAGGAGGACCGGCAGGCGGTTGATCGTGGCGAGTGCGGCGCCGGTGACGAGGTTGGTGGCGCCGGGGCCGATGGACGTCGTCACCGCCTGCGCGGACAGCCGGTTCAGGTGGCGGGCGTGGCCCACGGCCGCGTGCACCATGGCCTGTTCGTTGCGGCCCTGGTGGTACGGCATGACGTCGCCGTACTCGACGAGGGCCTGGCCGAGTCCGGCCACGTTGCCGTGGCCGAAGATGCCCCACGTGCCGGCGATCAGGCGGCGCCGTACGCCGTCGCGTTCGGTGTACTGGGCGGCCAGGAAGCGCACCAGGGCCTGGGCGGTGGTCAGTCGGCGGGTGGCGGCGGCGCTCATGCGGACCTCTCCGGTGCGGTGTAGAGGGGGAGCCTGGGGTCGACGGGCCGGCCCGCCCAGGTGTCGCGGATCCAGGCGTGGTCGGGGTGGTCGCAGATCAGCCAGGCCCGTTCGG
Organism: Streptomyces sp. WG7; assembly: GCF_049975785.1. Lineage (NCBI taxonomy): Bacteria > Bacillati > Actinomycetota > Actinomycetes > Kitasatosporales > Streptomycetaceae > Streptomyces > Streptomyces sp. WG7. The sequence continues at coordinate 176,121 of NZ_JBNGGE010000006.1, read as the reverse complement.
CCTCCGGGCCGGCCATGACGTTGAGGTAGTACATGTGGTGGCCGGGGACCGCCATGGACGGTCCGTGCCAGCCGTCGGGGATGAGGACCACGTCGCCGTCGCGCACCTCGGCCAGTACGTCCGTGCCCCGTCCCCGCCCGGACGGGGAGACCCGCTGGTAGCCGAGGCCGGGGGTGCCGTCGTGGTCCGCGAACTCGAAGTAGTAGATCTCCTCCAGCACCGACTCCTCGCCGGGGCGGTGCTCGTCGTGCTTGTGCGGTGGGAAGGAGGACCAGTTGCCGCCCGGGGTGATGACCTCGACCGCGATGAGCTTGTCGCACGCGAACGTCCCCGCCGCGCCGAAGTTGTTGACCTGCCGCGAGCAGTTCCCGGTGCCCCGCAGCTCCACGGGCACCGACGACGCCGGGCCGTAGCGGGCGGGCAGCCGGCGGGTGCAGCGGGCGCCGGTGAGGGCGAACCGGCCGCCGCCGGTGGACGTCACGGTCGTACGGGCGTCGCGCGCTACGTACGCGAAGTCGCTGACGCCGCTGAACACGCTGTCGCGTCCGGCAAGTTCGAAGGTGTCCTGGCCGAAGTCGTCGGCCGTGGCGACGGTGCAGCCGCCGCTGAGCGGGAGGACGATCCACTCGCTGTCGCCGCTGTCGAAGGTGTGGCTGCCGCCGGGGGGCAGGTGGAGCACGCGCAGGCTGGAGTGGCCCCAGCCGGCCTTCTCGGGCGTCACGTCGACGGCCAGAGCGCCGCCCGCGGTCGTGCCCGCCGGAAGGTGGTACGTCATCTCCTCGTCCCTCTCCTCGTGAGTCGCCTCGTCGGTCACAGCAGTCCGACGGCCGTGTCCACCGCCTGTTCCACGCTGCCCTCGGCCGGGTAGAGCAGTGAGCGGCCGACGACCATGCCCTGCACGGTGGGCAGCGTGAGCGCCTTGCGCCAGCGTTCGTAGGCGGCGGCCTGGTCCGCGGGGGAGCCCCCTATGTCACCGCCGAGCAGGACGGCGGGCAGTGTGGAGGTCTCCAGGACCTCGCCCATGTCGTCCGGGTCGTGGGTGACGGGCAGTTTCAGCCAGGTGTAGGCGGAGGTGCCGCCCAGGCCCGAGGCGATGGCCACGGACCGGGTGACGGCCTCGGCGGACAGGTCGTTGCGGACCCGGCCCTCGACGCGGCGCGAGATGAACGGCTCGACGAAGACGGGCAGTTCCCGCGCGGCCATGGCGTCGACCGCGCGGGCGGTGGACTCCATGGTCGCCAGCGAGCCGGGGTCGTCGTAGTCGATGCGCAGCAGCAGTTTGCCGGCGTCGAAGCGGAGGCGGGCGATGTCCTCGGCGCGGTGGCCGGTGAAACGGTCGTCCATCTCGAAGGCGGCGCCCGCGAGGCCGCCGCGGTTCATCGAGCCCATGACGACCTTGTTCTCCAGCACCCCGAGAAGCAGCAGGTCCTCCAGCACGTCGGCGGTGGCGAGCACCCCGTCGACGCCGGGCCGGGACAGCGCGGTGCACAGGCGTTCCAGCAGGTCGGCCCGGTTGGCCATGGCGAGCCGGCGGTCGCCGACGCCGAGCGCCCCGCGCGCGGGATGGTCGGCGGCGACGATCATCAGGCGGCCGGAGCCGCCGATCAGCGGGCGGCGTGCCCGGCGGGCGGCCGCCTCGGCGATCGCCTCCGGGTGCCGGGCTCTGACCGCGGTGAGGTCGGGGATGCTGAGGGACAAGGCGTTGCTCCGTTCAGGGAGTGGCTCGCGCGAGGAGGTCGTCGACCTCCGCCTCGGTGGGCATCGCGGAGGAGCAGGCGAGACGGGAGGCGACGAGGGCACCGGCCGCGTTGGCGTACCGCATGGTCCGCTCCAGCGCCCAGCCGGAGAGCAGGCCGTGGCAGAGCGAGCCGCCGAACGCGTCGCCCGCGCCGAGGCCGTTGACCACCTCGACCGGCACCGGAGGCACCTCGGCGCTGCGGCCGTCGCGGTGCACGGCGAGGACGCCCTTCGGGCCCTGCTTGACGACGGCCAGCTCCACCCCGGCCGCCAGCAGTGCCTCGGCGCAGGCGCGCGGCTCGCGCACGCCCGTGGCGATCTCGCACTCGTCGACGTTGCCGACCGCGACGGTCGCGTGCCGCAGCGCCTCGGCGTAGTGGGGGCGGGCCCGGTCGGGGTCGGTCCAGAACATGGGGCGCCAGTCCAGGTCGAAGACCGTGGTACCGGACTTGGCGCGGTGGGCGAGGGCGGCCAGGGTCGCCGTACGGCTCGGCTCCTCGCTCAGCCCCGTGCCGGTGATCCAGAAGACGGAGGCGGCGCGGATCGCGTCGAGGTCCAGTTCCTCCGGGTGGATTTCCAGGTCGGGGGCCTTGGGGCGCCGGTAGAAGTACAGCGGGAAGTCGTCCGGCGGGAAGAGCTCGCAGAAGGTGACGGGAGTCGGGTGGGCGGAGACCGGGGTCACCCAGCGGTCGTCGACGCCGAACTCCTTGAGCGCCTGGTGCAGATAGCCGCCGAACGGGTCGTCGCCCGTGCGGGTGACGACGGCCGTGGCGCGGCCGAGGCGGGCGGCGGCGACCGCCACGTTCGCGGCCGATCCGCCGAGGAATTTCCCGAAGGTCTCAACCTCCGCCAGGGATACACCCGTCTGCAGGGGATAGAGATCGACCCCGATGCGGCCCATCGTGATCAGATCGAAACGCGGGACTGACTCGGCCATGTGCGACGCTCCTCTGGCTGGGCGGGGGCCTGCCGCCTCCCAGGTGTATGACTCCGAGGCGACCGTGTCAATGCTTTGTACTTACATTCGGACTAGCTCGTGAAATGATGTCTTAACAAAGTATTGACAGCGGGCGTCCCAAGGACTTGTATCCGGTCCCAGCGCAACAGCCGTTCTTCTCTGGTCTGGCACACGGCTTCCCCGTCGCACAGTCGCACAGTGAGGTGCAGGAAAGATGGACCGCTCTTCGCACGCCCGCTCCCGCGGATTCGCCCCCGCCGTGGCCCTCGCCGCCGCCGCGGCCCTCGCCCTGGCCGGCTGCTCCAGCAGTTCCGGGGGGAAGAAGGCCGACGAGGAGGGTGACTCGGGCGGCTCGGCGGGCAAGGCGAACACCCCCCGGATGACCGTCGCCCTGGTCACCCACCAGGCCCCCGGCGACACTTTCTGGGACATCGTCCGCAAGGGGGCGGAGGCGGCCGCGGCCAAGGACAACATCAAGCTCGTCTACTCCGCCGACCCGAACGCGGGCAACCAGGCCAACCTGGTGCAGAACGCGATCGACCAGAAGGTCGACGGCATCGCCGTCACCCTGGCCAAGCCGGACGCCCTGCGCAGCGTCATCGAGAAGGCCGAGAAGGCCGGCATACCCGTCGTCGGGCTCAACTCCGGTCTCGCGGACTGGAAGAAACTCGGCCTGATGGAGTTCTTCGGCCAGGACGAGACCGTGGCCGGCGAGGCGCTCGGCAAGCGGCTCAACGAGGACGGCGCCAAGAACGCCGTCTGCGTGATCCACGAGCAGGGCAACGTCGGCCTCACCCAGCGCTGCGACGGCGTGAAGAAGACCTTCGAGGGCTCGATCGAGAACCTCTACGTCAACGGCACCGACATGCCCTCGGTGAAGTCGACCATCACCGCCAAGCTCAAGCAGGACGGCGACATCGACCACCTGGTCACCCTCGGCGCCCCGTTCGCCATGACCGCGGTGCAGTCGGTGGACGAGGGCGGCAGCAAGGCCAAGGTGGCCACCTTCGACCTCAACAAGGAACTGACCGGCGCCATCGAGAAGGGCGACATCGAGTTCGCCGTCGACCAGCAGCCCTACCTCCAGGGCTACCTCGCCGTCGACGGCCTGTGGCTCTACGAGAACAACGGCAACTACAGCGGCGGCGGTGAGCAGCCGGTGCTGACCGGCCCGGCCTTCGTCGACAAGACCAACGTGAAGGCCGTCGCCGAGTTCGCCGCGAAGGGCACCCGGTGATGAGCGCGACCCGACAGGCCGGGCCGGCGGTCACCACACCGCCGGCCCCCGGCCCCGGCCGGCCCGACGGGCGGACCCGGCAGCGCTCCCTGGCGCTGCGACTGCTCGCCCGGCCCGAGGTCGGGGTCTTCCTCGGTGCCGTCGCCGTGTTCGTCTTCTTCCTGATCGCCGCGCCCTCGGTGCGCGACGGCAGCTCCATGGCGACGGTCCTCTACCAGTCGTCCACCATCGGCATCATGGCCCTGCCGGTCGCCCTGCTGATGATCGGCGGCGAGTTCGACCTGTCGGCCGGTGTCGCCGTGGTCACCTCCGCGCTCACCGCGAGCATGCTCAGCTACCAGCTGACCATGAACGTCTGGATGGGCGTGATCGTCGCCCTCGTGGTCTCCCTCGCGGTCGGCGCCTTCAACGGCTGGGTGCTGGTCAAGACCGGCCTGCCGAGCTTCCTGGTGACGCTCGGCACCTTCCTGATCCTCCAGGGCGTCAACCTGGCGGTCACCAAGCTGGTCACCGGCAACGTCGCCACCGACGACATCAGCGACATGGACGGCTTCGACCAGGCCAAGGCCCTCTTCGCCTCCTCCTTCGACGTCGGCGGCGTCCAGGTGAAGATCACGGTCGTGTGGTGGCTGGCCTTCGCGGCGCTGGCCACCTGGGTGCTGCTGCGCACCAAGTACGGCAACTGGGTCTTCGCGGTCGGCGGCAGCAAGGAGTCCGCCCGCGCGGTCGGCGTCCCGGTCACCTTCACCAAGATCACGCTGTTCATGCTGGTCGGCTTCGGCGCCTGGTTCGTCGGCATGCACCAGCTCTTCTCCTTCAACACCGTGCAGTCCGGCGAGGGCGTCGGCCAGGAGCTGATCTACATCGCCGCGGCGGTGATCGGCGGCTGTCTGCTCACCGGCGGCTACGGCTCCGCCATCGGCCCGGTCTTCGGCGCCTTCATGTTCGGCATGGTGAACCAGGGCATCGTCTACGCCGGCTGGAACCCCGACTGGTTCAAGGCCTTCCTCGGCGTGATGCTGCTCGGAGCCGTCCTCATCAACCTGTACGTCCGCCGCGCGGCGACCCGGAGGTGACAGCGATGACCAGCAAGACCACCGGCACCCACGGTGCCGTCCTCGCGGATCCCGCACCCGAGAAGGACGGCCGGCCGATCGTCGAACTGCGCGGCGCCGGCAAGGCCTACGGCAACATCCGCGCCCTGCACGGCGTCGACCTCGCCGTCCATCCCGGCCGGGTCACCTGCGTACTCGGTGACAACGGCGCCGGCAAGTCCACCCTCATCAAGATCATCTCCGGTCTGCACCAGCACACCGAGGGCGACTTCCTCGTCGACGGCGAACCGGTGCGCTTCAGCACGCCGCGCGACGCCCTCGCCCGCGGCATCGCCACCGTCTACCAGGACCTCGCCACCGTCCCGCTGATGCCGGTGTGGCGCAACTTCTTCCTCGGCGCCGAGCTGACCAAGGGCCCCTGGCCCGTACGCCGCCTCGACATCGCCCGTATGAAGCGGACCGCCGACGAGGAACTGCGCAACATGGGCATCGTCCTGGACGACCTGGAACAGCCCATCGGCACCCTCTCCGGCGGCCAGCGCCAGTGCGTCGCCATCGCCCGCGCCGTCCACTTCGGCGCCCGCGTCCTCATCCTCGACGAGCCCACCGCCGCCCTCGGCGTCAAGCAGTCCGGCGTCGTCCTCAAGTACATCGCCGCCGCCCGGGAACGCGGACTCGGCGTCATCTTCATCACCCACAACCCCCACCACGCCTACCTGGTCGGCGACCACTTCAGCGTGCTGCGCCTGGGCACCCTCGAACTCAGCGCCGCCCGCGCCGACATCACCCTCGAGGAACTCACCAACCACATGGCGGGCGGTGCCGAACTCGCCGCCCTCAAGCACGAACTGGCGCAGGTCGGCGGGGTGGACGTGGCGGCGCTCCCGGAGGAGCCGGAGGTCCCCGCGGCCGGCGTACCCGACCCGGCCGGCGACACCCCCGCGTCCGACACCGCCGCACCCGCCGAAGGGAAGGCCTGACATGCCCGCTGCCCTGGACCGCATCCGCGTCGGCTCGGCCCCCGACTCCTGGGGCGTCTGGTTCCCCGACGACCCGAAGCAGGTCCCCTGGGAACGCTTCCTGGACGAGGTCACCGAGGCCGGCTACGAGTGGATCGAACTCGGCCCCTACGGCTACCTCCCCACCGACCCGGCCCGCCTCACCGACGAGGTGACCCGGCGCGGACTCAAGGTCTCGGCGGGCACCATCTTCTGCGGGCTGCACCGCGGCCCCTCCGAATGGGACGGCACCTGGGAGCAGGTCAGCCGCGTCGCCGCCCTCACGCAGGCGATGGACGCGAAGCACCTCGTCGTCATCCCGTCCTTCTGGCGCGACGACAAGACCGCCGAGATCCTGGAGCCGCCGGAGCTGACCGGCGAGCAGTGGGCATACCTGACCAAGGGCATGGAACGCCTCGGCCACGAGGTGAAGGAGACCTACGGCCTGGACATCGTCGTCCACCCGCACGCCGACACCCACATCGACACCGAGGAGCACGTCGAGCGCTTCCTCGACGCCACCGACTCCGACCTGGTGAGCCTCTGCCTGGACACCGGCCACTACGCCTACTGCGGCGGCGACAGCGTCAAGCTGATCGAGACCTACGGCGAGCGCATCGGCTACCTCCACCTCAAGCAGGTCGACCCGGAGATCCTCGCCGACGTGCGCGCGAACGGCGTCCCGTTCGGGCCGGCCGTGCAGCGCGGGGTGATGTGCGAGCCGCCCGCCGGAGTGCCCGACCTGGGCCCGGTGCTCACCGCGGCCCAGAATCTCGACGTGGACCTCTTCGCCATCGTCGAGCAGGACATGTACCCCTGCGAGCCCGACAAGCCGCTGCCCGTCGCCGTCCGCACCCGCAGGTTCCTGCGCTCCTGCGGCGCCTGACGGCACACACGCGGCCACCCGGCCCGGCCCTCCCGCCACGAGCCACGAGGACCGGGCCACGAGGACCGGGCCACGAGGACCGGGCCGGCCGCGTGCGCCCCGCTCGGCGAGCCGTTGTCAGTGCCGCGCGCTAGCGTGCAGGGCACAGACCGTTCATCCCGTTCCGGGAGGTTGACATGGCCTCGCGCCTCAACCCGTATCTCAGTTTCGACGGCGACGCCCGCCAGGCGATGGAGTTCTACGAGCAGGTCTTCGGCGGGACCCTCGCGCTCAACACCTTCGGAGCGTTCGGCGACGCCGACGCCCCGGAAGCCGACAAGATCATGCACGGCATGCTGGAGACGCCGAGCGGCTTCACCCTGATGGCCTCGGACACCCCGCCCGGCATGGAGTACACCCCGGGCACCAACTTCTCGGTGAGCCTGAGCGGCGACGACGAGACCGAGCTGCGCGGCTACTGGGAGAAGCTGTCCGCCGGCGGCACCGTCGCCGTACCGCTGGAGAAGCAGATGTGGGGGGACGTCTTCGGCATGTGCACGGACCGGTTCGGCGTCCCCTGGATGGTGAACATCAGCGAGCCGGCGGGCTGACCACTCGGCCCGCCGGCCCGCCGGTCCGCCTGGTTCGCTTCAGCCCCGCCGCACCTCCGCGACCGTCACGGGACGGTGCTCCCGCAGCGACAGCGTGCACGCCTCGGCGATCCAGCCCGCCTCCAGCGCGTCCTCGATCGTGCAGGGAGAGGGGCGTGCCCCTGCGACGACCTCGGTGAACGCGGTCAGCTCGGCGCGGTAGGCGGCGGCGAAGCGGTCCATGAAGAAGTCGTGCGGGGTGCCCGCCGGGAAGGTGGCGCCGGGCTCGACCGAGCGCAGCGGCAGCTTGTCCTCCAGGCCGACCGCGATGGAGTCCGCGAAGCCGTGGATCTCCATGCGGACGTCGTAACCGCGCGTGTTGTGACGGCTGTTGGAGACCACGGCGATCGTGCCGTCGTCCAGGGTGAGGACCGCGCCGGTGGTGTCCGCGTCGCCCGCCTCCCGGATGAAGTCGGCACCCCGGTTGCCGCCGACGGCGTACACCTCGGTGACCTCGCGGCCCGTCACCCAACGGATGACGTCGAAGTCGTGCACCGAGCAGTCGCGGAAGATGCCGCCGGAAGCGGCGATGTACGCGGCCGGCGGCGGCGCCGGGTCCAGCGTGGTCGACCGCACGGTGTGCAGCTTGCCCAGCTCACCGGCCTGGACGGCCGCCCGTGCGGCGACGAAGGCGGCGTCGAAGCGGCGGTTGTAGCCGATCTGCACGGGCACGTCGTGACCCGCGACCGCCTTGAGCACCTCCACGCCCTCCGTCATGGTGCGGGCGACGGGCTTCTCGCAGAAGACGGGGACCCCGGCCTCCACGGCGGTGCGGATCAGGACCGGGTGGGCGTCGGTCGCCGCCGCGACCACCACGCCGTCCACCCCGGCGGCCAGCACCGCCTCGGGAGAGTCCGCGATCTCGGCGCCGAACCGCTCGGCGGCCGCTGTCGCGGCGTCCGAGAACGGGTCGGCGACGACGAGCGAGTCGACCGCGTCCAAGGCGGCGAGGGTCTCGGCGTGGAAGGCGCCGATGCGGCCGAGGCCGAGGATTCCGATGCGCATGGTTCTCGTTGCTCCTTGTGCGTGGTTGCCGTGTCGGGCCTGCGGTGCGTGGTAGGGGTGCCGGGCCGGCGGTGCGTGGTTGCCGTGTCGGGCCGACGGTGCGTGGTAGGGGTGCCGGGCACGCGGTGCGTGGTTGCCGTGCCGGGCCCGCGTACTCAGTCCAGGCCGCCCAGGACGTTCTGGTCCCAGTCGATCACCGAGCCCGTGACCACCCCGGACCGGTCCGACAGCAGCAGGACCACGAAGTCGGCGATCTCCTCCGGCTGCCCGAGCTTCCCCATCGGCAGCCGAGCGGCGGCCTGCTCGCGCCAGTCGTCCCCGGCGCCGTGGAAGGCACGCTGGGTCGCGTCCTCGCCCTCGGTCGCCGTCCAGCCGATGTTCAGGCCGTTGATCCGCACCCGGTCGAAACGGTGCGCGTGGGCGGCGTTCCTGGTCAGGCCCACCAGGCCGGTCTTGGCGGCGACGTACGGCGCCAGGAAGGGCTGACCGCCGTGCGCCGACGACGTGATGATGTTGACGACGGTGCCGGGCGCGCCCCGGCCCACCATGTCCGCCACCGCCGCCTGCATCGCGAAGAACGGCGCCCTGAGGTTGACCGCGATGTGCTGGTCGAACAGCTCGGGCGTGGTGTCCAGCAGCGTCCCCCGGGAGGTCAGCCCCGCCGAGTTGACGAGGCAGTCGACACGGCCGTACACCTCCACCGCCTGGCCCACGGAGGCCTTCGCCTGCCCGGCGTCCGCCAGGTCGGCCCGTACGAACAGTGCCCTGCCGCCGGCCGCCGTCAGTTCGGCCACCAGGGCCTCGCCGGGTTCCGGCCGCCGCCCGGTGACCGCCACGACCGCACCCTCACGGACGGCGGCCCGGGCGATCGCGGCGCCGACGCCCTGGCTTCCGCCGTTGACCAGGACGACCTTGCCGTCGAGAAGCGTCATCGCGTCCCCCGGCTCGTCCGGCGCCCGGAGCCGGCCCGCAACCGGGCGCCGAGCGCCTGCGGCGTCCACTCCTCACGCAGCGCCCGCCGCACCACGTCCGCCTGGGACGGAGGGGCCAGACCGTCCACGGGCGGATCGCTGTCGAGGTCGGTGGGGAAGGGGTAGCCCTCCGCGCTCGCGGCGACCACGTTCTCCAGCCACCGCTCGCCCACGCCCACGGCCTTGCGCCTGAGCAGCACCGGGTAGACCGCGTCGACCACCGCCTCCCGGTCCACGGTCTCCATCGCCCGGCCGAACGCGGAGGAGACCTGCAACAGGTTGGCCATGCGGCGGATGTCCGACGAGCGGTTGGTGCCTGCCGCGTGGAACAGCGCGGGGTTGAAGAACACCGCGTCGCCCTTGGCGAGGGGCAGCTGCACGTGGTGCGCCTCGAAGTAGCCCCGGAAGTCGGGGAGCCGCCAGGCCAGGTAGCCCGGCTCGTACTTCTGGGAGTGCGGCAGATACATCGTGGGGCCCGACTCCACCGGCATGTCGCAGTGCGCGACCGCGCCCTGGAGCGTGAGGACGGGGGAGAGGCGGTGCACGTGCGCCGGGTAGGCCGCCGCGGCCTCGTCCGAGAGGAAACCGAGGTGGTAGTCGCGGTGCGCCGTCTGGGCGGCGCCGCCCGGGTTGATCACGTTGATCTGCGAGGTGACCTGGTAGCCGGGGCCGAGCCAGGCCCGGCAGACGAGGGCGAGCACGTGGTTGGCGTAGTAGTCGGCGAACGTGTCGGGGTCGTGCAGGGCGGCCTTCTCCAGCGCGTTCCACACCCGGTCGTTGGCCCCCGGTGCGGCGAAGTGGTCGCCGGCGGTGGCACCCGAGGCACGCTGCCCGGCGATCAGCGCCTCGAACACGGCGGTGGCCCGGTCGACGACCGCCGTGTCCGGGAAGGCGCCCTTGAGGACGATGATGCCGGGGCCGTCGGCGAGGGCGTGGACGAGTTCGGCCGCCGTCCCCGGGTCGTCGCGCAGCCGGCCCGCGTCGTACACGGGGACGTTCTGCTCCACGGCGGTGGCCCGCGGGTGCGCGGCGGGGTCGGTCGGCTGCTCGACGAGCGTACGGAAGGTGTCGAGGTCGCAGTCCTGCTGGGACAGCCAGGCACGGTGGGAGGGGGCGTGAGTGGCGGGCATCGGCGTCACCTTCGGTGAGGGAGCGGTGCGGGGAGGGGGAAGAGGAGGCGTTCAGTGCGGGGTGCGGTGCTTCGCCGGAGGTCCCGTCTCACATCTGGGGACACACATCGACCCAGGCACCCCGCTCCGCCGACCGCGCCATCGCGTCCAGTACCTCCGCACTGCGCACGGCGTCCGGCAGGGTGGCGCCGTACGGGGTTCCCTCCGCGATGGAGCGCAGGAAACGGTGGGCCTCCACCACCTTGAGGTCGTCGTAGCCCATGGCGTTCGCGGCCCCCGGCTGGAAGGCGGCGAACTCGCCGTGCGCCGGGCCGACGTAGACCGTGCTGACCGGCTGGTCCTGATAGGCCGTGCCGCGGCTGACGCCCAGCTCGTTCATACGGCGGAAGTCCCAGAACACCGCGCCCGTGGTGCCGTGCACCTCGAAACCGTAGTTGTTCTGCTCGCCGACCGAGACCCGGCAGGCCTCCAGGACACCGCGGGCGCCGGAGGCGAAGCGCAGCAGGCAGCTGACGTAGTCCTCGTTCTCGACCGGGCCCGACTCGCCGCCCGAGGCCCGCGCGTGGCCGGCGGTCGCGGCGGTCGGGCGGGCCCGCTCCGGCAGGAAGACCGCCGTGTCCGCGGTCAGGGACGCGATGTCGCCGAGCAGGAACCGGGCCAGGTCCGCGCCGTGCGACGCCAGGTCGCCGAGCACCCCGCTGCCACCGCGCTCCCGCTCGTAACGCCACGTCAACGCGCCCTCCGGATGAGCGGCGTAGTCGCTGAAGAGGCGGATGCGGGCATGGGTGACGGCGCCTATCTCCCCGGCGGCGATCAGGTCGCGGGCGGCCTCCACGGCGGGCGCGTTGCGGTAGTTGAAGCCGACCGCGCCCTGGACTCCGGCCTTGGTGACCGCGTCCGCCACCGCCCGGGCGTCCTCGGCGGTCAGGCCGACCGGCTTCTCGATCCAGATGTGCTTGCCGGCCTCGGCCATCGCGACGGCGATCTCGCGGTGCAGGAAGTTGGGGGCGGTGATGCTGACCGCCCCCACCCGCGGGTCGCCGGCCACGTCGCGCCAGTCCCGGGTCGTCGACGCGAACCCGAACTGCGCGGCGGCCTCCTCCGCGCGCCCCGGCACTTCCTCGGCGACCGTGACCAGCTCCGGACGCAGGGCGAGTCGCGGGTAGTGGTGCCGGACACGGGCGTACGCCTGGGTGTGCACCCGGCCCATCCAGCCGAAACCGACGACGGCGACACCGAGCGCATCCACCATGAGAGCCCCTCTTCGGACCGGTCCCTGCTCTGTCCCGCCCACCCTGGGTCGGGCATCGGCATCATGTCAACCTTTTGACAGGACAAATGCCCGGCGGGAGCGGGACACCCCGGCCCTCGTCCCCAGTCCCGAACCCGCTGGAGACCGGCGACACGCTCCCGGCCCCCGCCCGGACGTCCGGACCGGCCGCCTTCCCCTAAACCTTCCGGTAGGAATACGCCTCCTCCGCCGCCGCCTCCACGGCCGCGAGGCCGGCGCCCGTCGACGCCGTGACCACCGCGGCCACCGCGCCCTCGACGAAGGGGGCGTCCACCAGACGGGTGCCGTCCGGCAGTTCGTCGCCCTCGGCGAGCAGCGCCTTGACGGTGAGCACCGCGCTGCCGAGGTCGGTGAGGACGGCGACTCCCGCGCCCCGGTCCACGGACGCGGCAGCGGCGGAGACCAGCTCGGAGCTGGTGCCGAACCCGCCGGAGGCGGTCCCGCCCGCCGCGGCGACGGGCACGGCCGCGCCACCACCCGCCAGGCCCTTCGCCAACTCGGCCACGGACGCGGCGACCTCGGCGCTGTGCGACACCAGCACGATCCCGACCAGCTTCCCGTCACTCACCGGCCGCCTCCTCCAGCGCGGCGACGAGCAGTGCCGCCGAGGTCGCCCCGGGGTCCTGGTGCCCGATGCTGCGCTCGCCGAGATAGCTCGCCCTGCCCTTGCGGGCCTGCAGGGGCACGGTGGCCTCGGCCCCCTCGTCGGCGGCGGCGCGGGCCGCGGCGAACGAGTCGCCGAGGGCGTCCACGGCGGGCACCAGGGCGTCGATCATGGTCTTGTCGCCCGGCGCGGCACCCCCGAGCGTCCGGACGGCGTCCACCCCTGTCCGCAGCGCCTCGGCCAGCTGCTCCGGACTCACCTCGGCGGCGTCCCCGAGCGCCTTGCCGGTACGGCGCAGCAGCGTCCCGTACAGCGGCCCCGAGGCGCCGCCGACCGTGGAGATGAGCTGCCGTCCGGCGAGGGTCAGTACCGCGCCGGGCGTGCCGGGCGCCTCCTTGTCCAGCGTGGCCGTCACGGCCGTGAACCCGCGCTGGAGGTTGCTGCCGTGGTCGGCGTCACCGATCGGCGAGTCGAGGGCGGTGAGCCGTTCCGCCTCGCGGTCGACCAACGCGGCGGTCGCCGTCATCCAACGGCGGAAGAAGTCGGCGTCGAGCACAGGATCTCCTTGCCTGGTAGGTACTTGCGATCCCTTCCCCGTTCGCCGTCACATGCCCCACCTCAGTCCCGGTGTCTTCACCGGCGCGTCCCAGAGTCCGAGCAACTCCTCGTCGATCTCGCACAGGGTGACCGAGGCCCCCGCCATGTCCAGCGAGGTGACGTAGTTTCCGACGAGGGTGCGGGCGACGGCGACACCGCGCTCGCCCAGTACGCGCTGCACCTCGGCGTTGAAGCCGTACAGCTCCAGCAGCGGCGTCGCGCCCATGCCGTTGACCAGGGCCAGGACGGGGTTGCGCGGGTCGAGGTCGGTCAGGACAGCGTCCACGGCGGCCTCGGCGATCTCACCCGAGGTCATCATCGGGCGCCGCTCCCGACCGGGCTCGCCGTGGATCCCGATGCCGAGCTCCAGTTCCCCGGCCGGCAGGTCGAAGGTCGGGCTGCCCTTGGCCGGTGTGGTGCAGGCGCCGAGCGCGACACCGAAACTGCGGGAGCTGTCGTTCACCTGACGGGCGATCGCCTCCACCCGTTCCAGCGGCCGGCCCTCGTCCGCCGCGGCCCCGGCGATCTTCTCCACGAACAGCGTCGCTCCCGTACCCCGCCGCCCGGCCGTGTAGAGGCTGTCCGTCACCGCCACGTCGTCGTTGACCAGTACCTTGGCGACCTGGATGCCCTCGTCCTCGGCCAGCTCGGCGGCCATGTCGAAGTTGAGCACGTCACCGGTGTAGTTCTTGACGACGAACAGCACCCCGGCCCCGCTGTCCACGGCGGCCGCCGCCCGCACCATCTGGTCCGGCACCGGCGAGGTGAACACCTCACCCGGGCAGGCCGCCGACAGCATCCCGGGACCCACGAACCCGCCGTGCAGCGGTTCGTGCCCGGAGCCGCCCCCCGACACCAGGGCGACCTTGCCGGCCACGGGAGCGTCCCGCCGCACGATCACCCTGTTCTCGACATCCACGGCCAACTCGGGATGGGCCGAGGCCATACCGCGCAGCGCGTCCGCGACCACGGTCTCCGGGACGTTGATGAGCATCCTCAAGGGTATCTCCTAAGCAGGTTAGCAGAGGGGCCTGTGACCTGTGTTTTTACTGGTCAGAGCAGGATCGGGTAGTTCGTGATCGGGGCGGTCCATGGCGGTCGTGGGCGGGTTCTGGCGGTACTGATGCTGACTCAATGCTGACTTTGGTGACGCACCGTCAGGTCTTTTCGGCGAGTCGACTGCAGACCGACGGGAGTCCTCCAGGGGCAGTATCGACCTTGCGACCGCGAAGGTCACGCGAGGCGGCGTTGGGAAAGACTGGGGAGTACCGATCTGGCAGATGCGGCCAGCTCTCAGGACCTGTCGGACGCCGGGTCATGCCCCAAGGTGCTGTCGCTTGCCTTCGGTGTAAACACCTGCTCGCGCCGTCACGGTCCTGGCGCCATCAGCGTGTAACGGAGAGAGGACGAGCGTGAACGTTGACACGGTTGCGCCGGCGGGACCGTCCATCGACCAGGCTGGGCGCGATGCACAGTGGTCACGACCGCGCGCCGGGAACGTGCCTGGTGATCGCGGCGTACGGCTCCGGCGGGCAGGCATTGCAGATCGCCGCCTTCATCCGGATCAGGCCCGGCATCTCGCGGAGCACACAGGATTTCGACACCGTGGGTGATGTCTCTGCCGTCCAGGTCCACGGCACCGCTCACCGGTCAGGCCCCATGCATGTGGTCCCGGACTGGGATCGGTCTCTGCCAGCGGCCACTCGTGCTTTCACCGACTGGAGTCCCGCGCGGCCGGAGAGGCTGTGTTCGCGACGCGGCTGTGCTTGCCAGAGTGCTGGTCACTTGAGCGGAAGATGCACTTCGGAGTGCGCCGCGTTTTGTCAAATCCTCCTGGTGTCAGGGGAGATGTCGTCTAGCGTCTGGTCTGTCGGGAAGGGACGGAGGCGGTGTCGATGAGCGACGGCGGTGGGAAGCGGAGCCGTCCTTCATCCAAGGCGGTTCTCGCCGTCTGGGTGCGCAGTGGAGGCAGGTGCATGCTGTGCAACGCGTATCTGCTGGAGGGGCCGATGTCGGGACGGACGCTGCCTTTGGGCGAGGTCGCGCACATCGTCGGGCAGAGCACTGATCCACGCTCGCCGCGCGGTTGGGATCCGTTGGAGAAGGAGCTGCGGGACGAGGCGGACAATCTGATGCTGCTGTGTGCCCAGCAGCACATGGAGATCGATGCGAAGGCTGCACTGGACGTATTCACCGTCGAGTGGCTGCGCCGCGTGAAGCAGGAGCACGAGGACCGTGTCAGGCACCTGACTGCGCTGGGGCCGGAAAGGGCCACCACGGTGGTGCGGATGGTGGGGTCGGTGCATGGAAATGCGGTGGAGTTGTCAAGGGAGACCGCTGCTAGCGCTGTGACGGCGGCCCGCCGATTTCCTTTGTACCTGGAGTCCTACACCCGGCACGGTGTGGAGATTGATCTGCGGCAGACCCCCGGCGAGAGGGCAGCCGCTGCCTGGGACGCTGAGTCTGCCGCCGAGGCCAGCCGTCACTACTACCGGCAGGCTACAAGGGTCATCGATGACATAGTCCTGCATCGGCTGCGGCCGGGGATAGAGCGAGACTCCGTGCAGCACGTGAGCGTGTTCGGGTTCGCGCGTCTGCCGTTGCTGGTCTACCTGGGGTCACTCTTGGACGACACTGTGCCGACGGACATCTACCAGCGTCACCGACACGAGCAGACCTGGGTGTGGCCTGTCGAGAGCGGCCCGGCTATTGAGTTCGCCGCGCATCTGGTTCAGGTCGGGCCGAGCGGGGACGAGGCTGTTGTCGTGGTGAATGTCTCGGGGGTCATTGCCCCTTATGAGATTCCGCGGGAGCTTTCGGCTCTGCGCCGCTACGAGGTCAGCCCGGTGGGCGCACAGGCCGGTCCGGACATAATGCGGTGCCCGGCGTCATTGCGGCGGCTGGAGGAGACGCTGCGGGTACTTCTTGCGCGGCTGGAAAGGGAGGCGAAGTCGGTGCGCCGCCTGCATGTCCTGCCTGCCGTTCCCCTCTCTGCGGCTGTCGCCCTGGGCCGTGCTCACCATCCACAGGTGCACCCGCAACTGGTGATTTACGAGCGTTTGGCGGGCAGCTACGTGCCCACCTTGAAGGTGGCGCAGGTTCCCGGCTGACCCGGGGCGGTAGTGCGCCGTACGGCACCTTCTCCTCAGGGCTTGGAGGTATGTGGTCACGGCGGGGTGTGCGGGTCCTTGCGGAGCTGCGCTGTGGGTGCGGCCTGGGTACGCCTGGCCTGTTGCCGACGCCCGACAGCCTCACGGGCGGACGGCCCTGCCGGGGGATGCAGAGCCGCCGGTTCAGCGACTCGGGGACTATTCCTTACGCGGTTGTGTGGGGAATGAAGTGGTGTGCCGGGGCCGTCCCGGTGTGGGGCTGGGCGCACAGGTGCGTCCCGGATATGGGGTGGCGCATCTGGGTGCCCAGCAGGGTGATCAGGGTGGCGGTGGTTGCCATCAGGTCGGCGGCAGAGCCGTGGAATGTGGGAGTGGAGCAGCCTCTTGTGGGGCGCAGTTCCTCGCCCGGGGCTGGTTCGTCCCATAGCGCCTGGTACGCCTCGAGGGTCGGGTCGTTAAGGACGTGGCCGCCGGCCGTGTGGTCGATGGTGGACAGGGGGGTTGGGTTGCCCGGGGCAGCGATGGTGAGGACACCCAGGCTGGCGGTGAGGCTGTCCGTGGCGAGCTGGGCGAGGACGGCTTTGCGGTGAGGCTGCTGGGCAAGGAGGTCGAGGAAGCGTCCAGCGGTGATGCTGACGGTGGCGTCGATGATGAGGTCGGCTTGGTCTGCGGCGGTCAGGAGGGCGGGGTCGGGGGGTGAGGTGGCGGTGTCGATGTGGATGTCGTGATGGATGGTGCGCAGGTGTGAGGCCAGAGCTGTCGCCTTGGTCATGCCGATGTGGTGTTCGGTGTAGTTCTGCCGGACCAGCAGGCCGCCGGTGACACGGCCGGGGTCGCTGAGGGTGAGATGCGAGGCGCCGGCCCGGGCCACTATCTCGGCTGCCCAGGAGCCGATGCCGCCGCAGCCCCAGATGTGTATGTGGCAGTCCTGGAAGGCGCGGACGGGGCGGAGGATGTCACGGCGGGTGGTTACTTCGGGGCGCTCGTCGGAGAGGTAGCACCATTCGATGGGGGTGTGGCGCAGGCCGTCGGGCAGGTTGCCCAGGCGGCTGGGGGTCGCGCGGCATGCGAGGCGACGCAGCGTGTCGCTGGCCTGGGGCTGCAGGCGGCCGGCGAGGAGGAAAGGGGGGGTTGCGGGTGTGGCGGGGTGCCGGACGGCCAGGACGAAGTGCTGGGTGGTGCCCTCGGGGTTTCGCAGGGCGCTGGCGGCGAGTGCGGTCAGCAGTGCCGGGGATGCGGCGTCGGCCGCTTGCGAGTTGTGGGCGGTGGTGGGGTGTGTGAGGGTGAGGAGTTCGGCCAGAGTGCTGCCCGCGCCGAGGGGCAGCGTGTCCACTGGCACGATGGGGGTGCGATGGCTGTGGGAATCTGCCGGGGCGCTGGCCAGGTCGAGCCGGTCGGTGGTGCGCTGGGTTAGCCAGGCTGTGGCCAGCCGGTGGGAAACGGGTTCTCGTACGACGACGGTGGGAGTGCCCAGGGTGTGGTGCAGGACACCGCCGACGGGGTGGTAAAGGGCGGTGGCGGGATCGAACGTGCCGGCTGCGGCGGCTGTGAGCCACTGCCACAGGCGGTTGATGACGGGGGTGATTCCGGCGGCGGGGTCCCATTCGCGGGCCGGGTCGAGGTAGAGGCACAGCCGGTTGCCCTGTAGGACGTGCGGGGTGCCGGCAAACCGGAAGTGAGGGGTGCGCACCTGGGGTGGAATTCTCGGGGTGGCGGGCAGAGTGAGGTGGAAGTCCTCAGTCTCTTTGAGTTGCAATCCTCCTGGAGCGTGCGGCATGCCGCCGGTGCGGACGCTGATGAGGACGGTGACCAGGCCGTCGGCGTCGGCTCGGGGACGGTCGGTGATGCGCAGGTCCGGCTCATGCGTGGTTGCCAGCGTTGTGAGCTGGTCCAGGATTCGGCGCTGGGAAGGGTTGGGACGGGCTGCGGGCGGCTTGCGCTTGCTCATCCGGCCCGCCCTGTGCGGGAGGTTGTAGTGACCAGCAGCGGGGAGGCGAACTTGGCCGCTGTGGGGGCGAGGGAGGCGGCGGCACGCGGCAGGTCAGGGAAAGCGTCGCCGAACAGCTTGCGCCACAGCCGCACGCTCCGGTCGTAGTCCGGCTCGTCGTAGGCTGCGCGGATCTCGCGGGCGTGGGTGTGGATGCGGGCCCGGAAGTAGCTGTAGGTCGTCTGGTCCCAGCGGTGGTCGAAGGTGACGCCCGAACCGGAGGGGTCGGGGATGGAGGGCTTGTAGGGGCGCTCCTGCAGCCAGCGGTCGAGGTCCTCGACGATGGTGAGCAAGGCGGTGGGCACGTCGCTGTGACAGCCGGGTTCCGTAAGCGTCTTGATCTCCGCGACGCGCTCGCCGAGCAGGGTGGTGAGGATGATGGAGCGGGTGCCGGTGAAGGAGCCGCGGTGATTGCGCAGGTACTTCATCAGGCGGATGACCTTGCGAAGGTTGTTGTTGGCAATGCCGTCTTTCGTCTGCATCCAGGCGGTGAACCCGGCCGGGTTGGTCTGCTCCCACGTGTTGGCGTCACGGTTGACGATCACCTCGCGGCCGTCGGCCAGCTGAAGGTAGGGGACGATGTCGACGTGCATGGAGTTGGCGTAGCTGAGCTGCACGCAACGGCACTTGCGGGTGTGGGGCATGCTGCCGTAAACGCTGTGGCGGTGCAGCGCGGTGTAGACCTTGTCGATGTAGGTCTTGGGATTATCGGCCCACTCATCCTTCTCGGTGAAGTGGAGCATGAAGTCGGCGTCGAACTCGCTGTTGCCGACGGGGTTGATGATGGTGCGCTGCGCCCAGGAGCCCTGGGGCTTCTTGCCGCGGATGAGCGGGCCGAGTTCGGGGTCGGCTTTGAGGGCTTTGTAGATGGCTTCGACACGGTCGTCGAGGAGAGTGAGCTTGGCCTCGCTTAGGTTCACGGTGTCCTTCAGGAAGGTGTCGAAGTTCTTGCGGCACTGCATGATGAGCGTTCCTTTCTGCGGCGCCCCGGCTGAGGGCTCAGGATGATGGGTTGTACGTGGAGGCCTGCCGACGGGATACGTGACGGCGCGGCGTAGGGCATGGAGGGACCGGGACGGCGAGTGGGCTTGCCTGTAAGGCGGGCGCACGGGTGCGAACGTGTGTGTGCATGCGCGAGAGGCCTGGTGTGGGCTCGCGGAAGGGGCCGACCATGGCACTGGGCAGAGGGTCGGCCGATGCATGGCATCAGCGGATGGCCGTGGTGACGGCTGGCCATCGACGGGAACGGTGCAGTCCAGTCGACAATGCCCGCCATCATGGCCGGGTACGCAACGCGGTACTGCCCGCGAGTGGACTTTCCCGTCGGCCTCACGCCGAGCAGGGGCCACCTGTTATGCACAGAGACCGGTCACTCTCTGCGGTAACTAGTACACCACGCAGAGCGACACTCGCGCAAGGCGTTTTTTGGATGTCAATTTGGCTGACGTCTCTTCAGGGCCAGTTAGGGGACGGTTGGTTCGGTTCCCCTCGTCGCCCTTCGGGCAGCCGAAGGGGAGATCCGAAGGGGAACGGTCCTCAACGGGCGTGGCAGGGCGGGGCCAGGAACGACCATCGGGCGGCAGGGGCTGGGCCGGCGCTCTGGTGGGGTGGCATCAGTGAGCGGGGCCGGAGAGGATGCCGAGGTTCATCAAGCGGTAGGTCATGGCCACTTCGCTCAACTGGAAACGCTTGGCCAGGACCTGCACAAGGTCGTCCGTCGTGCGGAAGCTGATGTGCTGTGCCGCTCGGCGGACCATGTCCTCCGGAGCCAACAGTGCTGCGGCGAATCGGTTGGCGTCGATCTCCTCGCGGTCCGTGGCCAGGCTCGAGACCGCGTTTCGGTAGTTCACGCGCGCGTCGGTGTCCAGGATCAGCGGGCGCCCTTCGTGCAGGCGCAGGTGTCCTAGTTCGTGTGACACCGTGAAGCGCTGCCGTTGGAAGGAGTGCGCTTGATTGACGCCGATGACGCAGGTTCCGTCTTTCCGTAGGAGCATGCCAGAGACATCGTCGTCCATGTGCTGCGGGACGACCAGGACGCCGAGGAGTTCGGCCAGATCGAAGGGGTCGACCGGTGGCGCGTCAATCCGGAGCTCTCGCAGCAGCCCGCGGGCGGCCAGGTCAGCCTTCGCCACCGCCACCCCTCCTCTTCGAGGCCTGTGCCCACACCGCGGCGACATCAGCGGCATGGCGTGCGGCAAGTCCAGACGCCGCGTCCAGGCTGAGTGGAGGGAGCAGGTCGGCAGGCTCCGTGTTGACCGCTGCGGCGATCAGGGCAAGCCGGTAGATGGGTGGGGACTGGGCTCCGGACTCGATGTTCGTGATCGAACCGCGGGTCAGCCCCGCCTGACGCCCTACGTACTCCTGTGTCACTCCAGCACGCTTCCGCGCATCTCGGATCAGTCGGCCAACGGTTTCGTT
The DNA here is from genome assembly GCF_049975785.1 of Streptomyces sp. WG7. NCBI lineage: Bacteria > Bacillati > Actinomycetota > Actinomycetes > Kitasatosporales > Streptomycetaceae > Streptomyces > Streptomyces sp. WG7. Next base: position 155,508 of record NZ_JBNGGE010000006.1, on the reverse strand, counting down.
GAACTCTCGCTCTTCCATATATCCCCCAAGCGCTGCCAGTCTCCCTGACAACCTAGTTCCCCGCTCTGTACCCGACCAGCGTTCTTGACGACGCGAGCGCGTCCGCTGTCGGCGCCTGGATCCCCAGGCGAAACCGCGGCCAGGTCATCGTGATGGCGCTGGGTGGTCACTGGCCGGGGGCGGGTGGGCGCATCGATCTACATCTGATGAGCCGCGAGGAAGCACTCGAGCTGCTGCATCTGCGGTTGCCGGTCGGCGGACAGGAGGCCGTCGAGCATGCTCCAGTACTGTTCCATCTGGCATGCTCAAGCGCGGTCCTTGCGGGCTTTCAGGACCCGATCGTGGCCCGCACATTCACTTGATCCAAGCGGTTGATCGCCCTACTTATCAAACAGCCCTGCCGGGACAAAAGGCTCCTTAAAAGAGCGTTTTGTCCTGGCGGGGTTGTTTGGTTCGAGGTTTAGGTGTCGCGCCAGTTTTGGGTGGATTCGCTGGTAAGTCGTCGGCTTATGAGGTCGATCATCGCGATGTGAATCATCGCTTCGGACTGGGCGTGGGTTTCGTAGTCGCGGGCGAGGCGGCGGTGGTGCATGAGCCAGCCGAAGGTCCGCTCGACCACCCATCGCCGGGGAATCACCTTGAAGCCTTTGGTTCCAGGGTCGCGCTGGACGACTTCGACGTCGATGCCGAGGCGGGCGCCGTGGTCGATCACCTTCGTGCGATATCCGGTGTCGGCCCATGCCTTGGTCACGTGGGGGCTTGTGCTGGCGATCTGGGAGAGCAGGTGGATGCCGCCGGCGTTGTCGGAGACGCTGGCCGCGCTCACCCAGACGGCCAGGAGCAGTCCGAGGGCGTCGACCCCCAGGTGGCGTTTCCGGCCTGCGATCTTCTTGCCTGCGTCGATGCCCTGATCGGCTGCCAGCACGTTGGCGGAGGTCTTGACGCTCTGAGCGTCCAGCACGCAGGCGCTCGGCTCTGCGCTGTGGCCTTCGGCTTCACGTACCAGGCGGCGCGGCAGGCCGTTGAGCTGGTCGAAGACGCCTTCCTTCTGCCAGGCGGCGAAGTAGCCGTAGACCGTCTCCCACGGTGCGAAGTCGTGCGGCAGGTAGCGCCAGGGGATCCCGGTGCGGTCGACGTAGAGGATGGCGTCCATGATGCGGCGCAAGTCGTGTTCGGGCGGGCGGCCGATGTCCAGGCCCTTGCACCTGCGCTGGGCCCGCCAGGCGGTGAGCGTGGGACCGATCAACTCCCATCGGGCATCGGACAGGTCGCTGGGATACGGGCGCTGTCGCGTCATGTTTCGGTAGTACCGTCGAGCAGGCCACCTCCACAGGGCGCAAACAGCGTCAACCGGGGGCGCTTTGGAATCAGACAGGAGCGACTCGACTCAAACGGGCAGAGCTATGGAGACTCCTGCCGCACAGGTCGCATTGCCCACTCTTACCTCAGCAGTGACAGCCCCACTCGCCCTTCAAAGCGCTACCAAACACCCTTACCAGGATGAAACGCTCTTTAAGAGGTCGTTTTCGCCTGGACGGCCCGAGTGTTGAGAGGTTTTCAGGCCGGCAGGGCGTGGTGCTCGTGTGGCTGGAAATGTGGGGTGGTTCTTGCTGGTCAGGTGGGGTGGCAGCCGACGCGACGCCCGTACCCGAGCGATCTATCCGATGCACGCTGGGAGTTGATCGAGCCGGTGCTGTCTGCCTGGCGCTTCGAGCGCCGGGGCAGGGCCCTGGACTTCGGCCGGCCGCCGGAACATAACCTGCGCGACACCATGGACGCGATCTTGTACGTGGACCGGTCCGGGGTTCAATAGTGCTACCTCACTCACGACTATCCGCACTGGAACACGGTCTACGGCTACTTCGCCAAATGGGCCGACGAGGGTGTGTCCACCAGCCCAATGGCCTGCTCAGGCAGCAGCTACGCGAGAAGGAAGGACGGGACGCTGAGCCGTCGGCCTGCGTTATCGACGCCCAGAGCGTCAAAACCTCCACCAGCGTCCCCGCCACCGGCCAGGGCATCGACGCCGGAAAGAAGATCGTCGGCAGGAAGCGGAGCATCGTCACCGACACCCTCGGGCTCCTACTCGCGGTGCTGGTCACCGCGGCGAGCGTGGAGGACTCCATCGCCGGCACACGCCTCCTGGACCAGGTCGCCGCAGACCACCCCGGGATCCGAAAAGTCTGGGTCGACGGCGGCTACCGACAGCACCTCGCCGAGCACGCGGCCGCCCTCCGCGTCGACATGGAAATCACCGGCCGCAAGCCCGGGACCAGGGGCTTCACACCGATTCCGAAGCGGTGGGCGGTCGAACGTGCTTACGGCTGGCTTATGCTCCACCGCCGCCTGCCCCGCGACTACGAAACCTTGCCCACCCCCTCCGAAGCCATAATCCACACCGCCATGACCGACCTCATGGCCCGCCGTCTCACCGGCAAGGACACCATCTCCTGGCGTGCTCCGACACTACAGACAAAACAACAGATTCCAGGATGAAACAAAGGGAGGAAATGAACTGTAAAGGGTGCTGCAGAAGCCCATGAACTGGGCATTGGATGGGGTGTTGAGGACCGATCGGGTGTGGGTGGAGACGTTCACGGGGTTGCGGGTCGATCAGTTCGGCCGACTGCTGCGGGCGGTCCGGGAACGTGGTGGAGAGGGCTGCGGCTGGGGGCGTCCGTGGCGGCTGCGGCTGGCCGAGCGGGTGCTGCTGGTAGCCGTGTACTACCGCACGAACCTCACCATGTTGCAGCTCGCACCGCTGTTCGGCGTCTCTCCGGCGACAGTGTGCCGGGCGATCCAGCGGCTCGGCCCGCTGCTCGCACCTGAGCCGGCCCGCACCCCCCATGACGCTGTCGAGCGAGTGTGGGTTGTCGACGGCACCCTCATCCCGGTCCGCGACCGCACGGTTGGGGCGTCCTCCCGCAACTACCGGTTCTCGGGCAACGTACAGGTCATCGTGGACGCCGAGACAGGACTGCAGCAGGCGCACTGCGAGCCGCTGCCAGAACTTCTCGCTGCCTCGAAACGTGGAAGCGAATCACCGACGGCAGTGGTCCTGCCGCCTGTCCCATCCCTGGCCGGGCCCGCTGCCGTGACAAAGTGGCGCACTTCGTCGCATGCGGCGCAGACGGACCGCCACCCGCTCGACGGCCGGCCGGACGCCGAGCGACGCAGGTTGTAGGTGTACTCGCCGCCCCCGTGCGATGTGGTGGCCTGGGGTGGGCGCTCGGCCCGGCCAAGGGCCCGGGCAGGTGGCGGCACCGTGGCTGCCATATATCCGGGCGAAAGGGCAAGTAGAAGACGGGGCCCCCGTTGCCACAACTGCTGCGTTCGGATACCGGTCATACCCGAGGCCCGGTGTCCTCCAGCTGCGCGAGCAACGACACCCGGTTATGCTCGACGAGACCGGTTACGTTCCGGAGTGGAAGTACTCCCCCGGGGAGGAGATCCGCCGTCACGCGGTGCGGATCGCGGAGAAGTTCGATCTCTATGCCGACGCCGTCTTCTCTACCTCCGTCGCTTCTCTGACCTGGGACGACACCTCGCAGGCATGGATTGTGTCGACCGACCGGGATGACAAATTCCGGGCCAGGTACGTCATCACGGCTACGGGTACCCTCACCGAGCTGAAACTCCCCGGGATCCCCGGCATCGAGGACTTCAAGGGGCACACCTTCCACACCTCGCGCTGGGACTACGCCTACACCGGCGGCACCCCGGACGGCGGCCTCACCGGCCTCGCGGGCAAACGCGTGGGCGTCGTCGGTACTGGAGCCACAGGTGTCCAGGTCGTCCCCAAGCTGGCCGAGGACGCGGGACACCTTTACGTCTTCCAGCGCACCCCCACCACCGTGGACGTGCGTGCCAACCGGCGTACCACCGCGCGGGACGTGGGCGCCGATCACGAGGGCTGGGCGCGCGAGCGCCGCGACAACTTCCTGCGCATCGTGTCCGGAGAGTCCGTGGAGCACGATCTGGTGGCGGACCGGTGGACCTCGTCGGCCGGCCTGCTGGAGAAGCTCCTGCCGAGCTTCCGCCGCCCTGCGGACCGGCAGGCGTTCGAAGCGGCCTACGAGGTCGCGGACGCGGAGAAGATGAACGAGGTCCGTGCCCGCGTCGAGCGGATCGTCGCCGACGCGGACACGGCGGAGAAGCTCAAGCCCTGGTACCGGTACGCCTGCAAGCGCCCCACGTTCTCCGACGCCTATCTGCAGGCGTTCAACCGCGACAACGTCACCCTGGTCGACACCGCGGACACCCATGGCATCGAGCGGATGACCGAGCACGGTGTGGTGGTGGGCGACGCCGAATACGAGCTCGACTGTCTGATCTTCGCCACCGGCTTCTCCGTCGGCGTTTCCGGCGTCCACTCCGGGAAGCTGTCCGTCCGAGGCCGGGACGGCGTCGAGCTGCTGGACGCGCTGACAGAACGCGGACCGCGTTCCCTGCACGGCTTCACCAGCAACGGGTTCCCGAACCTGATCCAGCTGGGGGCCACCCAGAGCGCCAGCAGCGTCAACTTCACCCATGTACTCGACGAGCATGCCGTCCACGCGGCGGCACTCGTCGCGGCAGCCGTGGCCGAGGCAGCCGTCATCGAGCCGTCCCGCGAGGCCGAGGACGCCTGGCTTGCGGTCCTGGCCGAGGGCGCGCCCGACCACGAGTGGTTCCACGCCGAGTGCACACCTGGGTACTACAACGGTGAGGGACGTGGCCGCCCGAACGCGCAGATCGCCTACCCTCACGGCGCGGCTGCCTTCCACGACCTCCTGAAGCGCTGGCGCGAGACGTCCATGAACGACGTTCTCCAAGTCGGTAGGCCTTCTTGAGCTTGTGGCGGGGCCGCAAGGCACTGTGGTTCGGGGCTCGGCAGCCGCCGGGCCCCGTCCCGTTTCGGCAGGGCCCTGTCTTCCTTCGAACCACGGATGAGTGAGGTGCCGCGTGCTCGAGTCGAAGCGGTGCGACTCCTCGGCGGGTGTGGCCAAGGCGCGTCAGACGGCGGACCAGCCGTCGTCGACGGGGAGGATCGCGCCGTTGACGTTGCTCGCGGCGTCCGAGGCGAGGAACAGGATCGCGGCCGCCTGCTCCTCCGGCTGTGACACGCGCCCGAGGTTGACGAAGTGCGGTCCGATCGCCGCCGGCCCGTGCGCCGTGCGGTCGGCCTCCACCGCGATGGCGGTGGCGGTGCCGCCCGGGCAGATGGCGTTGGCGCGGATGCCGTTCTTGCGGTACATCACCGCCAGCGACTTCGTCAGCCCCACCACACCGTGCTTGGAAGCGGTGTAAGCGGCGCCCGCCGCGCTGCCGCGCAGGGCTGCCTCGGAGGCGGTGTTCACGATGGCGCCGCGGCCCGCGGCCAGCATGTGGGGCAGCACCGCGCGGGTGAGCATGAACGGGGCGGTCAGGTTGACCCGGACGACCCGGTCCCACTCGGCGTCACTCACGTCGGCCGGTGCCGACATGCTGTCCATGATCCCGGCGTTGTTCACCAGGACGTCCACGCCGCCGAACCGCTCCACCGCCGTCGCCGTCACCCGGTCCACGACGGCCTGCTCGCCCAGGTCACCCGTGACGGCCACCGCGGTGCCGCCGGCCTGCTCGATCTCCTTGACGACCGCGTCGGCTCCGTCGGCGTTGAGGTCCGCCACCACCACGCGGTCGCCCTGAGCGGCGAAGGCGAGCGCTGCCGCGCGCCCTATGCCCGATCCCGCTCCGGTGACGATCACGCTGCGTCCGTTCAGATCGCCGGTCATGAAGTGCTCCATCCAGGAAGTGCCGACGCGGCGGACTCCTGTCGCACCGCACCGGCACCCCACTCGTTTATGTCTCTGAGTGACATAAAGTCGGGGTGGGGGAGAATGCCCATGGCAGTGATCACCGGCGCCGGAGGGGCAGATGACCGCAGCTCGCGGACGGACGGGGCGGCCACCCCTGACCGAGGAGCGCAAGGCCGCCATCAGGCTGGAGATCGCCCGGGCCGCGGTCGACCTGTTCATCGCCCAGGGCGTCGCCGCGACGACGGGTGAGCAGATCGGACAGGCGGTCGGCGTCTCGGCACGCACGGTGTGGCGCTACTTCCCGACCAAGGAGAGCTGCGTACGGCCGCTCTTCTCCACCGGCATCGACACGATCGCCACCGCACTGCGGCAGTGGCGCCCCGGCCGGCCCCTCGAGGAAGCCTTCGACGGACTCTGGACCCGCGACGCGCCCCTGCCCGGCCCGGACGTGGGCGCCCTGCTCCGGCTGACCCGGACCGAACCTGGGCTGCGCGCGGTCTGGCTGCAGACCCACGACGAGGCGGAACCCGCCTTCGCGCGCGCCCTCGCCGAGCGGGCCGGGCTGCCCGCCGACGACGTACGGCCCGCGATCCGGGCCGCCATGCTCAACGCCGCGCTCCGTGCGGCGGTCGAACACCACGCCTACCGGACGACCGAGCCCGGAAGCGACCCCGCGACCGCCCGCGCCGACCTCGCGGAGACCCTGCGGACCGCCCTAGCGGTCACGGCGGCCGGCCTCGCTTGAGTGCTCCGGCGTTGCCCTGCTCCCCCCTGCGGACGCGGTCAGTCATGTGACGGCTTACGGCCGCCCAGTGACTTCCAACGGGTGCGCAGGGCGTGCGCGGCTGCTTTGGGCCGCCGGTCGCGGGTGAAGACTCCCTTCCTGTTGCCGTCGACCCGGTGTATGCCATTGGAGGTCTGGAAGTCGGCGAAGTTCCACACGTGCTCGCCGACCACGGCCTCGCTGCGGTCGAAGGCGCGGTGGTTGGCCTCCAGGTAGGCGAGCTGGTACTCCTCCGTCCACGGCATGTCCCACACCGAGTGCAGCCCCGGCAGCGCGTCGGCGCCGTACTCGCTCATGAGGATGGGCATGTCGAACTTCTCCGCCCAGCCGCGGAGCTCCATGTCCATGTACGTCTCGGCGGTGGCGAGGTCACCGGTGGCGACGTACCAGCCGTAGTAGCGGTTGAGGCAGACGATGTCGAAGAGGTCGGCGATACGGTCGTTCTTGTAGGTCGCGAACATCACGGCCGCATAGCTGACCGGCCGGGTGGGGTCGAGCTTGCGGGTGAGCTCGACCAGTGGTTCGAAGTACTCGCGGGCTCCGTCCTCGTGGGAGGAGGGTTCGTTGGCGATGCACCACATGACGACGCTGGGATGGTTCTTGTCCCGGGCGACGAGTTCGCGGACGGCCTGTGCATGGGCGGCACGGGTGTCGTCGTTGAAGGTGTCCGGAGAGAAGGTGGGCTTGTGGGGTCGGCCGGCCAGCCCGCCTTCGACGGCCAGGTTCAGACCGACGGCGGCGGTCTCGTCGATGACGACGATGCCGTGCCGGTCGGCGAAGTCGAGAACCTCATCGGCGTAGGGGTAGTGGGAGGTGCGGAAGGAATTGGCGCCGATCCATTCCATGAGCTGGAAGTCGTGCACGAGATAGGCGTCGTCGTGCCCCTTGCCCCGGACGGGTGAGTCCTCGTGTTTACCGAAGCCGGTGAAGTAGAAGGGTTCCCCGTTGATGAGGAAGTCCCGCCCGCGGATCTCGACGGTGCGGACGCCGAAGGGCAGAGTGTAGGTGTCGGTCACCTCATCTCCGTCGATGATCTCGGCGACGAGGTCGTACAGGTGGGCCGCGCCTGGACGCCATGGGGTGACGTCTTCGATACGCAGGGTGTTGGTGGCTCCCTCGACGGCTGCCACCTGTGTGCCGTCGGCGTCGAGGACGCGGACACGTACGCGGGCGGACGCGGTGGTCTCGACCGAGTAGTCGACGATCCCGACGCCTCCCTCGATGCCGGTGGCGATGGTGATGTCATCGATGTGGACGGCGGGGACGCTGTGGAGCCGTACCGAACGGGCGATGCCGGCGTAGTTGTAGAAATCGTGCAGGTACTTTTGCGTGCGTCGTCCGTCCTGGGCCACCGTGATGGTGCCCGGCGGGATCGTTACGTTCGTCAGCTCGTTGTTGACGCCGACAGTGACGCGGAACTCCTCACCCGCGCCGACGAGTTCGGTGATGTCCGCCTCGAACGGCGTGTATCCGCCCACGTGCTCCGCGACAAGGTGATCGTCGACGTACACCTTCCCTTCGTGCGTCACGGCGTCGAAGCGCAGCATCACGCGCTCTCCCGCCCAGCCGCGCGGCACTCGTGCGGTGCGCTGGTACCACACCCAGCCGACGTGGTCACGGATCGCGCTGTCGGTGAATAGGTCGTTGTAACTGGCGGGTACGGCGGCTTCGAGTGGTGTGTCGAGCGGGCCGGCCCATGGCTCAGGGCCGGCGCCCGCGGAGGTGGCGAACTTCCAGAGGCCGTCGAGGCCGACGAGCTCGCGGGTGGAGGTGGGACGGGGTTTCAACATGGGCGTTCTCCTTCTTGGAACGCTCCGGTGCGCCTGCGGGCGCGCCGAAGCCGCGCGGGGCGGAAGCGGTCGGGCGGTGCGGGGCGCGGGACCTCAGCGAGCGCGGCCGGGGGCCCGGGTGAAGGCGGACGCCAAGGCGCCGGACGTGCCGGGGAACTGGTCGAGGACGGTCCGCAGGGTGGTGCCGGCCGAACTTCTGGCAGCGTAGGAGATCGGGATCTGCGGCAGGTGCTCGGAGAAGACCCGCTTCACCGCTTCCCAGACCAAGTCGTCGCTGACGAGTACACGCAGAGGGGTGTGCAGGGTGTACAGGGCATGTGGGTCGTACCCCGGCGGTGCTGGGTGGGTCCAGTCGTGCGTGCCCGCGGTTACTGCGGTCCGTAGTTCTTCGGGGTGGAGAGGAAGCGTGACCGTGGCCTCGGTGCCGGGCGGCACGGTGACCTCTACGGTCACGTCCGAGGCGGTGACCCGCCAGGCGACCCGGACCTCGCCGTGCACGGTGAGATGCCGCAGCGAGGCGTGAGAAAGGCCCGGCCCGGGACGCGGGGCCACGGACATCCGGCGGTAGCCGGGTTCCGTCGGCCTGAGGCCACCGACGCTCTGGTGCAGCCAGGCGGTCACCGCGCCCAGGGCGTAGTGGTTGTAGGAGGTCATGTCCGAGGGATGCCGGCTTCCGTCGGGACGTATGGCGTCCCAGCGTTCCCAGACGGTAGTCGCTCCCTGGGTGACCGGGTGGAGGAAGGAGGGGCACCCGGTCTGCACGAGCATGCGGTAGGCCGCGTCGAGGTGTCCGGTTTCGGTGAGCGCGGGCAGCACCCACGGAGTGCCCGCAAAACCGGTGGTGATGCGGAAACCGGCCTGGGTGACCAGTTCGGCGAGGCGGGCGCCGGCCTTGGCTCGATGGACGGGGGAGAGGAGGTCGAAGGAGATGGCCAGGGAATAGGCGGTGACCGTCCCACCTGCGAGGTGGCCCGAGGGGGTGACGTACTCGCGCCGGAAGGCGGCGCGCACCGCGTCGTCGAGCGCCGCGAAGCGTCCGGCGTCGTCGCGCTCGCCGAGAGCCCGGGCGGCCCGGGCCATCTCGCGGGTCGTCTTCGCGAGGTACGCCTGAGCGACCAGATACCTGTCGGTCTTGCCCCTGGCCGCGTCATCGGCGGGGGCGTCCGGGTCCAGCCAGTCACCGAACTGGTGACCGCTGCTCCACAGGCCCTCCCCGTCGAGCAGCTTCTCGACATCCCCGACGAACCGCGTCATGGACGGGTAGGCGCGGCGCAGGATGCCGAGATCGCCGTACTCCTGGTACAGCGCCCATGGCAGGTTGACCGCCACGTCGCTCCAGAGCGCGGCGGGTGCCGAGGGGCGGACGAACACGTCGGGCACGACGTGGGGGACGTAGCCCTTCTGCCGTTGTTCGGCGGCGAGGTCGTCGAGCCAGGAGCCGAGAACGTCGCGGACGTCGTAGAGGAAGGCGGCGGTGGGGGCGAAGGCATTGATGTCGCCGGTCCATCCCAGGTGTTCGTCGCGCTGAGGGCAGTCGGTGGGCAGGCCCACGAAGTTGCCGCGCATCGACCACACGGTGTTGGCGTGGAGCCGGTCGACCAGGGGATGCGAGGTCTCCAGCCAGCCGGTGCGCCGCATGTCATTGTGCACGACGACGGCGACAACCTCGTCGAAGGCATCGTCGATCTCCGCATAGCGGAAACCGTGGAGGGTGAACGCCGGTTCCCACACCTCCGGCCCGCCGCCGCGCAGAACGTACCGGTCGACCGACTTTGCCGAGCGCAGCGACGTCGTGTCCAAATCGCCGTCGGTGAGGATCTCGGCGTGGCGCAGGGTGACGGTCTGTCCGGCCCGGCCGGTGGTGGTCACGCGGAGACGGCCGGCGATGTTCTGGCCGAAGTCGACGATGGTGCGCCTCGAGGGGCTGGTGGTGACGGCGACCGCTGCGAGTTCCTCGGTCCGACGGATTGGTTCGGCCGTGCGCGGGATCAGCGTGGTCATGTCCCAGTCGTACCGAACGGCCGGCGACCAGCTGGTGTCGTCGAAGCCAGGCTTGTCCCAGCCGACGGGTTCCAGCCGGGCGGCGGGGGTCTCGCCGTCGTAGAGGCTGCGGGCGATGACGGCACCGGTGGCGCACCTGAAGGACTCGTCCGTGCCCAGCACGTGGGTCGTGCCGTCGCTGTGCCGCAGCTCCAGTTGGAGGAAGAGCGCGGGGCGGTCGGCGTAGTGGCAGCGAGCGCTGTCCTGCACCGCCGAGGGGTAACCGATCCTGCCGACCGCCCAGCCCTCGCCCACGATGGCGCCGAGGGCGTTGGCGCCGGGCGCGAGCAGACCGGTGACGTCGTGCGTGGAGACGGGCAGCCGGTGCTTGTAGGACGTCCAGCCGGGCGCGAGCACCTCGCCGCCGGCGCGGGTGCCGTTGAGATACGGCTCGACGACGCCCAGCGCGGTCACCCGCAGGAGGGCCCGCTCCGGCAGCCGGTCCACGGAGAACTCGCGTCGGAGGTAAGGTGCTTCGCCCTCTGCGGAGAGCGGGAAGGACGGGGTGATGAAGGTGGCCTGAGACGTGTCGTTCATCTTGTCGCCTGTCAGGCTCGGGTGCCGGAGTCGCTGAACACCGCGGGGACGCGGACCGTCTTGGTGCATCGGATGTCGTCGCTGCTCAGTCCGGCCATCAATGTCACCTCGCCCGCTTCGCAACGACGCCGGCCGTCGGGAAGCGTGTAGGACAGCCGCTCCAACGGCGCCTGGAGGACGAGGTCCGCGGACTCCCCGGCGGCCAGAGCCAGACGCTGGAAGTCGAGGAGCTGACGCACCGGACGTACGACGCTCGCGTGCTCGTCCCGCGCGTACAGCTGCACGACCGTCTCGCCGTCGCGGGCACCGGTGTTGGTGACCCTGACAGGCGTCCGCAGCGTTCCGTCGCGCACCTCGGCGTCGCCGTCGGACGTCACCTCGAACGCCGTGTACGACAGTCCGTGTCCGAAGGGAAACAGCGGGGCCTGGTCGGGCAGGTCGACGTAGGTGTAGTTCTCGCAGGCCGGATGGTCGTAGCCGCTGCCGTGACGGTGACCGTGGTAGGCGGGGATCTGGCCGAGGTGCCGGGGGAAGGTGGCGGGTAGCTTGCCGCTGGGGTTCGTAGTGCCGAACAGCGCGGAGGCGATCGCCGGCCCCGCCTCCTCTCCGAGGAGCGGCGCGAGCAGGACGGCGGCGGATGCCCGGACCACTCGGTCCAGGAGCAGGGGGCGGCCGGAGACGACCACGGTGACCACCGGCTTGCCGGTCGTGGCCAGCAGCTCGACCAGGTCCTCCTGGTCACCCGGCAGCGACGGCGACACGCTGCTCCGGCCCTCACCGGCGGTGTTGCCGCCGACCCGGCCGCTGCGCTCGCCGACCACGGCGACGATCACGTTGGCTTCGGACACCGCCGCACCGACCGTCCCGGCGTCGAGGGGCTCGGCGTCCTCCGTGGTGAAGGACCCGAGCGACACGTACTCGGCCTTGGCACCCGTCTCCCGCAGGGCTTCCCACACCGTGGAGGACTCGGGATGCAGGGCGCGGGTCATGTCCTCGAACTGCGGCTGCAGCGTCGGCAGCGGTGTGGAGACGATGTCGGTCGAGGCGAAGGTCGTCGGGTCGACGCCCGGCACCTTGCCCATCCGTACCGCCTTGATGGCCGCGGGCATCTCCGCCGCGGCCACCGAGGTGTAGGCCCCGAAGTGGATGCGGAGTTCGTCGGCGGCCGGACCCGTCACCACCATCCGGTGCTGCTCTGCTGCCAGCGGCAGGGTGCCGTCGTTGTGCAGGAGTACCGCGCCGCGTGCCGCGAGTGCCTGCCGGATCGTGGCGGCCTTCGTGCGGTCCGGGCCCACGGGCCGCGCCGGGGTCGGCCTACCGAACCCGGGGATCAGGCCGGTGCGCGCCTTCACGGCGAGGACACGGGCCACGGCCTGGTCGATCAGCTTCTCGTCCACACGACCCGCGGTGACCTCCGCGACCAGGTCCGGGTAGTTGACCGCGTGCGGCAGCTCGACATCCAGGCCCGCCGTGACCGCCTGCGCCGCGGCCTCGCCGGGGGTGGCCGCCGTACGGTACCGGGTCCGCAGCATGGCGACCGAGTCGTAGTCGCTGACGGTCATGCCGCTGAAGCCGAGTTCCTCGCGTAGGAGGGTGGTCAGCAGCCAGTGGTTGGCGGTGGCCGGGACGCCGTCGATGTCGTTGTAGGCGTTCATGACCACTGACAGGCCGGCCTCGGCGATGGCCCTGCGGAACGGTTCCGCGTACTCGTCGACGAGCGCGCGACGGCCGAGCTGGGTGGTGGCCATGTTGAGGCCGCCCTCGGAGGCGCCGAAACCGAGGAAGTGCTTGCCGGTGGCGAGGAGCTCGTTGCCGCCGTACTCGTCCGGCGCGCTCTGGATGCCCTGGACGAAGGCGACCGAGAACCGCGCGGCCAACTCCGGGTCCTCGCCGTACGTCTCGTGCACACGCCCCCAGCGCGGGTCCCGGCTGAGGTCCATGACCGGGGCGAAGACGAGCTGTACGCCGAGGTCGCGCATGTGCGCGGCGGTGACGGACGATGCCTGCCGGGCCAGGCCGGGGTCCCAGGTGGCCGCCTGGGCCCAGGCGGTCGGGAACTGCTCCCCCGCCGCGTGCAGGAAGCCGTTGATCCCCTCGAAGTGGACCAGCCCGCCTATCCCGAACGGCGATGCCTCGCGCGCCGCCCGCTGCACCTGCGCCAGCGCGTCGCGCAGGCTGTCGGCGTCCTGGCCGAGGAACCAGGCCAGCGACAGATGCCCGACACCGTGGGGGCACAGTTCCGCGATCCGGTCGGTGTCCAGCTTGGGTGTTCCGGTCGGGCCGGGGGCGAGCAGGCCCGGCAGGGCGATGCCGCCGAGTTGCGCGACCTTCTGCTCCAGGGTGAGCCGTCCGATGAGCGCGGCAAGGTTTTCGGGGGTGGCCATGCCATTCCTCTCAGTGCATTGTGCTGGATGTACCGGGTGGTGCGCGGGCGTCAGGCGGCCGTGCCTGCCGCGTGCACTGTCACGCTTGCCGTCTCGCAGTCGTTCGCGGTGACCGTCACCGGGATCGGCCGGTTTTGGTGGGCCGTACGACGGCGAGCGCCCGGCCGTCGTTCGTGGTGTGCGTGCAGCCCGCGAAGGTCTCCTCGGTGGCGGGCCGTCCGAAGCCGAGGCTCTGGAGCACTCCGGGGCCGGTGATCTCGACGGTGACGGGACGGTCCGCACGGCGCCGGGGCATGCAGTCACTGTCGGTGATGCCGACCTCTGGGCATGCCAGGTCGGTCTCGCTGGCTCGGAGGTCCCGGTAGACGACGCCGACCGCGGGGTACTCGATTACGCCGTTCAAGAGGAAGTTCGTCGCGCCGCCCGACTCGGGAGTGCCGCCGACTCGGGAGTGCCGCTCGGACTCGATCACGGCGTCGTGCGGAAGGGTCACGCTGCGGTGAGCCGGAGCGCGGCTGCCTCTCTCCAGGAAGCGGTTGACCTTGGGGCGGAACTCCCAGCCGGAGTTGGGTGACGTGAAACGCACGGTGCTCCTCGGTAGAACAGGGTGGTGAACGGATTCGGTGGCAGGTGTCGGGGAGTGACTCAGCGCACTCCTCGGACCCGGCAGAAGGCGATCAGTCCGCCCAGCAGTCCCAGAACGCCGGACGACAAGTACAGAAGGGTGTAGTTCTCCTCGCCGACGGCACCGAGGGCGAGGAGCAGCGGGGCGGTGAGCGGGGCGAGCGCAGCGGGTACCTTCTGGGAGAGCGTCACGATCGCCAGGAAGCGCCCCGCCTCGGTCTCCCGCTCGGGGAGGATGTCGAGCACGGTCGCCTGGCTGCTCGCCGAGAAGACCGCGATGCCGAGGTTCATCAGAGCGGCACCGGCCAGGATGCCGGCCAGCGTGTGCGCCGACGCCGAGGCCACGGTCCCGGCGGCGAAGATCACGGCGGCTGCCAGTGCGAAGGGACGGCGGCGGCCGAGGCGGTCGGACAGGAAGCCGCTGCCGAGCGTGCCCGCTGTCATCGCCACGACGCTGATCCCGCCGCTGACCGCTACGAGTCCGGCGACCTCGGCCAGAGTGATGCCGAGTCGTTCGGCGTAGAAGAAGGTGACGAAGGACGTGTAGAGGGACTGGCCGTAGTAGAAGACGAAGCGTGCCAGCAGGTGCCACGTGAAGTCGGGGTAGGACCGCGGATCGAAGAGGTAGGCCCGCAGGAGGCGTCCGGTCGTCAGTCGTTCCGGGACTGCGAGCGCCCGAGTGTCGTCCTCCCGGACGAACACCACCAGGACGGCGAGCAGTACGGCCCCCAGGACGCCTGGCAGGAGGAACACCAGAGGGTGGTTGTCGCTCACGGCGCCGACGAGGAGGACGCCGACGACGGGTGCCACCATGGTGGTGGCTCCCGTCAGACCGGCGACCTTCCCTCTCTGGGAAGGCGACAGCCTGTCGGCCTGCAGCGTACTCAGCGTGCCGAGTACCGTCCCCCAGCCGAGTGCGGCCAGGGCCCACCCGGCACCGAGGACGGTGATGTTCGGCGCGTACGCCATCACCACCAGGGCGGCCATGCCGAGTACGCCACCCCCGATCAGGTAGGGCGTCCGGCGCCCGAGGCGAGAGCGGGTGCGGTCGCTGAACGTGCCGATCGGCGGCCCGGTGATCAGGGAGAGGGCCGAGCCGATGCCGAGGATGTAGCCGACGGCGGCCTCGTCGCCGGGAGCGAGCCGGTCCGCGCGCAGGGCGAGCGAGAAGGCCATCGGCACCATGAGTGCCATCGCCGCACCGAAGGTGGCCGCCACCAGGAGCGCGATGCGGCCCCGGGACAAACGGGGGAGGGTGAGGTCGGAGGGGCTGGCCGGGGCGGGTCCCGTGTCCTTGGTCCCGTCCTCGGCCGCCTCCGACGCGGAGCGCCGGCGGGACGTCGTCATGTCGGTCAGGGCCGCCCGCGCCGCGCGACCTCGCCCAGCCACTTCAGGCTGGGCTTCGGCCGGCGCTCGAACGTCTCCCGGTCCACGGCGATCAGGCCGAACGTGGGCTCCCAGTGGCCCCACTCGAAGTTGTCCAGCGCGCTCCAGTGCAGGTAACCGCGGACGTCGGCGCCTTCCTCGACGGTCTCGAAGAGGTGGCGCAGGGCTTCGGAGGTGTAGGCGATCCGACGGTCGTCGTCCTCGGTGGCGATGCCGTTCTCGGTGACGAGGACGGGCGTGTTGTCCGTGGCCTTCCACGCGTGCCGCACGGCGATGCCGAGCGCGTCGGGCCGGTAGGCGTTGCCCGTGAGCGTGTTGTCGGGGTGTCGCGGATGCGGTACGACACCGTTCTCGTCGACCTCCTGGCTGGAGTACGACTGCACGCCGATGAAGTCGTCATCGCGGGCCGCCTCGAGGTAGAGGTCCTCCCGGACGTACCGCAGCTCCTCGAGCCTGCCCTCGTTGCCCGGCGTGGCGGTCAGCGCCTGGCAGGCCACGGTCCAGCCGACCTTCGCACCGGTGTGCTGCCCGAGCACGTCACGGGCGCGGTGGTGCGCCTCTGCCAGGCGGAGGCCGATCTGCGGGTCGGGGTCTGGCAATACAGGCCGTGCGGCGCCCTCGACGGTGGGGCTGAGCCACTTCTTGGTCTCGCCCGTGCGTGCGGCATGGCTCATCATCACCATGAGGGCGAGCATGTTGGGTTCGTTGAGGGTGCAGACCCACTCGACGCCGTCGAGGATCGTGGTCGTCGCGTGTATGTAGGAGACGAAGCGGTCGATCGCCTTCTCGTGCATCCATCCGCCGGCTTCGGCGAACCAGCGCGGATGGGTGAAATGGTGCAGGGTGACGACCGGCTTCAGGCCCAGGTCCAGAGCCGTGTCGATCATGCGGCGGTAGTGGGCGAGTTCCGCCCGGGAGATGTGCCCCTCGGCGGGCTCCACGCGGGCCCACTCGATGCCGAACCGGTACGCGTTGAGGCCGGCGTCGGCGAGGAGTCGCATGTCCTCGGCGTAACGGTGGTAGCTGTCGCAGGCGTCGCCGCTGCGTTCCATCCCAGCGGCGCGGTGCTCACGCACCCACCAGTCGCTGTTGGTGTTGTTTCCCTCGATCTGGTGCGGCGCAGTGGACGCGCCCCACAGGAAACCGGGAACGGTGGAGTTCATGGTCAGCTCGCTTTGCTTTCGGACGACTTGAGCGCGGCCAGGCGACGGCGCTTCTCCCGGCGCTCCCGCTGACGTGCAGGGTCGGCGACCGGAGCGGCCAGCAGGAGATCCCGGGTATAGGGATGTTCGGGCGAGGTGGTGATGCGGTCGGCCGGACCGGTCTCGACGACTTCTCCCCGGTACAGGACGGTGACTCGGTGACTGACGTGCCGGATGACCGCCAGGTCGTGCGATACGAACAGGTAGGCCACACCCGTGCGGCGCTGGATGTCGATGAATAGGTCCAGCACGCGGGTCTGGGTGGACAGGTCGAGAGCGGAGACGGGTTCGTCGCAGACGATGAGTCTGGGGCGCGGAGCCAGGGCGCGGGCGATCGCCACCCGCTGCCGCTGGCCCCCGCTGAACTCGCGGGGCAGCCGCGCCGAGGCGTCCGCGGGCAGGCCCACCTGGTCCAGCAGTTCCAGCACCCGGGTCCGGGCGTCGGCGACGGACGCGCCCTGCACCACCAGCGGTTCGCTGAGGATGTCACCGATGGTGAGGGACGGGTTGAGGGAGGTGTAGGGGTCCTGGAAGACCACCTGTATGTCGCGCGCCATGGTGCGGCGGACCTTCGCCGGGACATGGGTGATGTCCCGGTCTTGGAAGAGGATCCGTCCGCCACTGGGCTTGGCCAGCCCGAGGACCGCACGACCGATGGTCGTCTTGCCGGAACCCGACTCACCGACGAGTCCGAGGGTCTCACCTGTGCGGACACTCAGCGACACTCCGTGCAGCACCTCGTGCGGTCGGGCGCGGAAGCCCCGCCCGGGATAGGCGACACGTAGTTCGCTCACATCGAGAAGAGGGCCGGTCATGACGCCTCCGTCCTGACCACGGTGCTCGCCGCGGGGGAACCGGGTTCGACCGGCCCGTCGGTGCGCACCTTGCTCTCGTCGAGGATGGAGTCGAGCAGCATCCGGGTGTAGAAGTGCGTGGGTTCCCCGAACAGGTCGTCCGTGCGTCCCGCCTCCACGACCTCGCCCCGGCGCATGACGGCGATGCGGTCGCAGCTGTCGGCGACGACGCCGAAGTTGTGGGTGACCAGAAGAACGGCCATGTTGAGTTCCTTCTGCAGGTCGCGTAGCAGGTCGAGGATCTCCGCCTGGACCGTCACGTCGAGCGCGGTGGTCGGCTCGTCGGCGATAAGCAGCAGGGGCCGGCTGGCCACGGCACCCGCGATGAGCACCCGCTGGGCCATGCCGCCGGAGATCTGGTGTGGGTAGGAGGCGAAGGTCCGCTCGGGTTCTGGGATGCCCACCCGGTCCAGCAGGGCGAGGACCCGCTCGCGTGCCTCACGCCGGGAGAGGGTGGTAGCCGCGCGGACGCCCTCGACGAGCTGGGCGCCCACTGTGAACGAGGGGTCCAGGTTGGACATCGGTTCCTGCGGGACGTACGCGATCGAGGTGCCCCGTACCTTGCGCAGTTCAGCCTCGGGAAGCCTGAGGAGTTCGCGTCCGTCGAGGCGGATCGAGCCCCGGACGACGACCGCTTCCGGGGGCAGCACCCCGAGAGCGGCGAACGCGGTCTGGGTTTTGCCGGAGCCCGACTCCCCGACCAGGCCGAGGGTCTCCCCGGCCTCCAGGGTGAGGCTGACGTCGCTGACGACCTCTTTCAGCGTCCCCGAGGGTGTCGGGTAGGCGATGGCGAGGTCTTCCACGACGAGCAGCCCGGAGAGGGTGCCCGTCTCGGAGGCGCCCGGGCGACCGGGTTGCCGTGTGGGCCGGCTGGGGGAGCGGGCGACGCCGGTCGCCTTGGGCCGGCCGCCTTCCAAGGCGTCCCGCAGGGCGTTGCCGAGCAGTACCAGGCAGGCGGTCATGATGCCGAGCGACAGGCTGGGCCAGACGAACTGCAGCGGCTCCTCGTAGAGGTTGGTGAAGCCGTCGGAGACCATCGCGCCGAAGCTGGGCACGTCGTTGGAGCCGATGCCCAGGAAGGCGAGGCCGGACTGGACGCCGATGGACGAGCCGGCGAGGAACGCGGCCGCGATGACGATCGGTCCGCGGACGACGAAGAGGACGTGCCGCCTGAGGATGCGCTGATCGGGCAGCCCGGAGACGCGCGCGGCATCGACGTACAGCTCTTTGCCGACGCCGACCACCAGGTTGCGTACCAGACGGTAGATGCCGGGGGAGAGCAGCACACCGAAGATCAGCATCGTCACCCGGTAGTCGCCGTCGGTGACCGGGAGCAGCACGATGAGCAGCAGCAGTCCGGGAAAGGTCATGACGAGGCTGAACAGCCACTCGGTGACCCCTCGGACGCGTCGGCCGAAGTAGCCGCCGATCAGGCCGAAGGTGACACCGATGGCGAGGGCGATGCTCGCGCCGATGAGGGCGGAGACGACACTGGTGTTGATCGAGTGGAGCAGCCGAGCGAAGATGTCGCGCCCGCTCTTGTCGCCGCCGAGGAGGTAACCGTCCGTCCCCGGGGCGGTGTTGACCGCGTCCAGCGACGAGTTGTTGGGGCCGTGCTCGGTGAGGATCGGGCTCAGCAGGCCCAGTAGGACGATGACGAGCAGGATGCCCGCGCTGACGACCGCTTGTGGATCACGCAGGAGCGTGTGCAGGGCCGACTTGCGGCCGGGCTCGGCCGACTTCCCCGCGGAATGCGTTTCGGTGGCCTTCGACGAGCTGCTCAATGGATCCTCGCCTTCGGGTTGAGCCAGCCGTTGACGAGATCGACGGCGAGATTGACACAGATGACGAGCAGGACGCCGAAGAGCGTGATGCCCATGATGATCGGGACGTCCCCCTGCAGTGACGCGTCGAAGGCGTAGCTGCCGAAGCCCGGAAGGGCGAAGACCTTCTCGATGACCAGCGCGGCGCCGAACATCTGCACGAACTCCAGGGACAGCACGGTCAGCGCCGGCCCGGCGGCGTTGCGCAGGGCGTGCCGCAGCACGACCGACCGGGTCGGGATGCCGCGCGTGCGCAGGGTGCGTACGTAGTCCTTGCGCAGCTCGCCGATCATGGCACCGCGGATCTGGGCCGTCAGGTTGGCGATGCCCGGAATCATCAGGGCGATCACCGGGATGGCGATGGACTTCGCCCAGCTACCGGGGTCGTCGGTGAGCTCGGTGTAACCGGTGGCGGGCAGCCACTTCAGTTCGATCGCCAGCAGGTAGACCAGGGCGATCGCGATCAGGAGGTTCGGCACGAGAAAGCCGATGAGGGAGGCGCCCTGGGCCACCCGGTCCACGGCACCGCCCCGGGAGGCGGCCAGGACGCCGAGGACCACGCTGACCACGGCCGTGATCAGCAGGGCGGCGAGCACCATGGAAAGAGTGACGCCCAGTCGTGCGGCGATGGCGGAGCGGACGGGCTCGGCGGTGAAGAAGGAGGCGCCGAGGTCACCCCGGACCGCGTGGGAGAGCCAGTCGGCGTACTGGGTCAGGATGGGACGGTCGAGCCCCATCTGGGCTTTCTGGGCCTGGATGCCCTCGGGGGTCGCCCCGCTGCCGAGGATGGTGCCGGCGACGTCGTCGAAGGAGGTGCCCAGCAGCAGGAAGGTGATCAACGTGACCAGGACGGCAAGGACCAGGCCGGTGCCCAGGCGGCGCGACACGTAGGAGATCATCGGTCGATTCCTCCGGTCACTGACCCGTGACGCCGAACTGGCGGACGGTGCTGAACGTGGAGGAGCCGTCGCCGAGGTAGGTGATGCCCTTCTTGGTCACCCAGTAGGTGCCGACGTAGAAGACGGGCGCGTTCCAGGCGTTCTCGACGGTGAACGCGTTGATCTCCCGGTAGGTCTTCGCGGCCTTCGCGGGGTCGACCGCACGGTTGGCCTGGGTGACGAGCGCGTCGAACCGCTCGTCCGAGGTGCCGAAGACGTTGCGCGTGCCCTCCGGGTTGAAGTTCTTCCTCACCTCCATCGGAGCGGTGTCGAGGCCGTCCATGGTGAAGAACATCGGGTACTTCTTGGAGATCAGTGCGGAGTTGGTCTGCTGCGCGGGCACCGTCTCCCACTTCACCGAGATGCCGATGTCCCTGAGGGACTGGGCGATCGTCGGCTCGAAGGGCTTGGTGTACACCAGACTCGGCATCGACACCGAAAATCCGTTGGGATAGCCGGCCTCCGCCAGAAGCTGCTTGGCCTCGGCCGGGTCGTAGCCGTACGTCTTCTCCAGGGCCGGGTCGTAGGCCTGGCCCTTGGGATTGAACACCTGCACCGTCGCCTTGCCGCTGCCCTGGAGAATCTGCTTGACGATCTTGTCGCGGTCGAAGGCCATGTTGATCGCCTTGCGCACGCGCACGTCGCCCAGTGGCTTGAGCTTCGTCCCGGTCCGGTCGGCCAGTACCAGGACGCCGGCGGCCGTCGCCTCGACGTGCTTTACCTCGAAACCGGAGGATTCGAGAGCCCCCACCTGTGCCGCCTCGACACTGCCGGCGTTGACCTCGCCCGCCTTGAGCGCGTTGACGGAGGCGGTGCGGTCCGCGATCACCCGCACCTTGATGGTGGGGAACGGGTAGGCCTTCTTGTTCCAGTAGTCGTCCCGTCGCTTCAGTACGTAGACCGAGCCGTTCACCGTGGCCTTCTTGTCCAGCGTGTACGGTCCGGAACCGATCGGGTTCAGGGCGGCGCCCTTCGACGTCATCGTCTCGGGGTCGCCGATGACTCCGGCCGCGCTCGAGAGTGAGGACAGCAGGGCGCCGTCCGGCCGCTCGAGGTCGAGTACGACACCGTGGTCGCCGTTGGTCTCCACCGACTTGACGGCTGCCAGTGACGTCTGGTTCGGCCCCGGCGTCGTCCTCATCCGGTCCAGGGTGGCCTTCACCGCGGCCGAGGTCACCGGTGTGCCGGTGCTGAACTTCATTCCCTTGCGGATCCGGAGCGCCAGCGTGCGCCCGTCGTCCGAGTATTCCCAGCTCTCCGCCGCGCCCGGAGCCAACCCGCCCTTGTTGTCCTGGGTGAGCAGTGTGTCGTAGACCGAGTCCCAGACGTACGTCTGCTGGCCGTCGATGAGCTGAGTGGGCTCGAACGAGTTCGGCGTGCCGATGATGGCCAGTGACAGCGTCTTTCCGCCGTCCGACGAGGCGCCCGCCGGTTGGTCGTCGCACGCTGTCGTCGAAAGCAGGGCCGCCATCGCGACCGCGACGGGTACGGCCCGTGACAGTGGCCGCGCGTGCGGGAAGCGGTTGCGCATGGGCAATCTCCTTCGACTGCGGGGGGTCCGTGGGGACGTCGGGTGCTGGTGGTGGGGCGAAAGGTGTGCGGGGCGACTCTCGGTCAACACTTACCAGTCGGTTGGTTTTCGATGGGAACTGTGACCCAGGGAGGGAAGGTGCGGAAGACGCCGGTAGGCCTTCGTAATGAGAGCGTTACCTTCGAGTTGTGTGTCCGCGGAGCGTTGGCATTCTTGGGGTGCGTGGCTCTCGGCGCGAAAAGCAACCGCGTGGTAGATATTGGGCGGCCGTGATGAGCGGACAGGAGTCGAAGCTCGGAAAGAGCGTCGGAAATGGTGCCTTCGGGGTGCCTGGGGAGAGAGGCGTTGGCCGTGGGGCAGGCAAAGTCACGGGGACCGTATGCGAAGACGGCGGCACGGCAGGCGGAGATCCTGCGCGCGGCACGTGACAGCTTCGCCGAGCGCGGTTACGCGGCCGCCTCGTTGCGGGACATCGCGGAACGGGCCGGCATCACCCATGCCGGGTTGCTGCATCACTTTCGCAACAAGGAGGAACTGCTCGCCGCCGTGCTCGCCCAGAGGGACGCGGAGGAGTGGCAGGAGGGCAGGACGGAGGTCGACAGGCAGGCCGAATCGCTGGGCCGCTACCTGGTGAACGTCCTGCTCCGTCACCAGAAGTCTCCGGAACTGATGCGTCTGTGGCTCGAATTGACCGCCGCGTCGTCCCGCCCCGACCATCCCGCGCACGACTACTTCGTGGATCGGTACGAGCGCAGCCGTGTGCACCTGACGCATGCGACCCAGGAGCAGTCGGTGCGAGGTGAACTTCGCGAAGGGCTTTCGCCAAAGCAGGCGGCGGTTCTTCTTCAGGCCGTGCTCAACGGCTTGCAGATGCAGTGGCTGCTCGACCCACGCATCGATCTCGCCGATGCGGTCAACGCCTTCCTGGAGCTGATCCACGCCCCAGGTGATCGGTGATTGCCGGAATCGTCATGTGACGGGCATCGAGCGTGTCGCCCATGGCGCCACGGGCCCCGGGCCCGTGGCCTTCCCGGGGGTCGTTCAGCGCTTGTTGGGGCGGTGGTCCCCGGGCAAGGTCACGGGACGAATCCTTTCGTCAGTCGCCCACGACGATCCGGGCCCGCGCCAGATTGCCGATGCGGCCGAACAGTGTGTCCGCGTCCGCGTCGCGCTGTGCTGTGACCCGCACGGTGGCGAAGTGGGTGCCGGGCGCCGAATAGGTGTGGTGCCGCTCCAGGGTCAGCCGGGAGGCGGGCTCGACGAGGTCGTCGATCTCGTACACACCGTCCCCGTCCAGGTCCCACTGCACCCGCACGATCCTGCCGGCTCCCGGCGGGGATTCGACGGTCGCCACCAGGGCCACGCGGGAGCCGGCGGGCACGTCGGCCCTCGCGCCTCCGTCGACGTCGAGGCGCACCACCGGTTGGACACCGCCGCGGTCGGTGGCGGAACCCGGCACGACGACCTGTCCGTCACTGATCCCGTACCGGGTGCTCGGGGCCGGGCGTATGCCCTTCTCCACCCAGTCGGCCAGCTCGCGCAGCGCCTCGTGCAGCACGCCGAGGTAACTGACGGTGGAGGTCGGGTGTTCCTGCCGTTCCGCGTCGGCGTGCAGCGCGTTGTCGACGTACCAGAGCCGGAAGTGGTCGTCGAAGGCGTCCCCGAGGTGCTCGGCGGCCTTGCCGCGGTACCAGTCGGCCTGCCACGGGAAGGCTTCCCGGTCGAGCAGGCAGGACACGACGATCATCTTGCCGGTGAACTTCCCCGTGGGCACGTGCCCGGCAGCGGACGCGGCGAACATCGGGGCGAGCAGGAACGGCCGTTGCGGAGGTATCGCGCCACCGGCGGAGTCCCGGAACTGGTCCCACGCCGCATACTCGGGCCCCGGCACCTGATGGCGGTGGTAGGTCTGCGCCGCGAGGAAGTTGCTGTTGTCCACGCGGACGGTGTCACCGGGACGTACACCGCTGAGGGAGCGCTCGGTGTCAGGCATGTCGATGACGGCGAGGTCCTGCCGGAAGCCCTTCAGGCGCAGCCGGGTGCCGGCCGCGGCGCCGCTGGTGACGGTCAGTTCGGCGCCCACGGTCTCGGTGCCGGGAACGGAGGTCAGGCGTAGCGCGACGACGGTGCCGCCCTCGCCCGCGGGCCCCTTGAACGCCTCGTCCACGCCGCCCTGCGGAGCTTCGCCGGCTTCCGTGAAGGGCCCGAGATCAGGGACGTCACGTCTCAGGAGGACGCCGCCGACCGTGCCGTCGAAGCGGACGCGGTCGCGATGGATCGAGGAGTCGGGGTCGGCGCCGAGGTGCCCGGGCTCGGTCCAGAACTCCTCGAAGTACCCCGGGTCCGCGGCGACGATGTGCGGATACAGCGTGCCGAAGGCGTGTGTCCCCATGGTGCGGTGCCCGAACCAGGAGCGGATCGGGAAGCCCATCCGCGTCACCTCGGTCAGCGCGGCGCTCTCCTCAGCGGTCAGGCCCTCGTGGGGGTCACCGCTGCCGCCGGGTTCCACCGCGTCCACGATCCGGTCGAGCTTGTGGCGCAGCACCCGCTGGGCGTGCATGCGCACGGCGAAGACGTTGGGAGCGGCCATCGGGCTGCCGGGGACGTAGGGGACGAAGCCGTCCCACACGCCTTCGGTGTTCTCCGCGCACCCCATGGTCCGGAAGGCGCCGCCGCTCCCTCCGTAGGCGTACCCGTAGGGGCGGTGGTCGTCGTCGTACACCTGATGGGCTATCAACCGCGAGTACTCCGCGGTGGCGGCGTTGGCCCGGTAGCCGGCGATGGTCGGGTCGGTGTCGGAGCCCGGTGTGCCGGACGGCCCGCCGCCGTTCGTCTCCAGGAAGTAGCCGCCGGCGCTGAAGGCGAACGCGATCTTGTCCTCCTCGCCGGTGGCGGACTGCGCGAGGTGCTCGCTCTCGGGAACCGGGGTGATGTGCTGGAAGAAGCGTCCCTGGTAGATCTCAGGGGGAGGGAAGTAGAGGGAGAAACGGGTGTCGGTGCCCTTGAAACCTCCGTGTATGTAGCGGTGGGGCTGAGGTGAGTCGCGCCGTTCGTCGATGTCCACGTAGGGGCTGTCGAAGGTCTGTGCCGTCACGTGTATCTGCTTCCGTTCGCTCAGAGGCCGTAGTCCGGCCGGTTGAGGGCGGCCAGTCCCTCGATCCAGTTCTGGCCCGTGAGGCGGCGGACGCCTTCCACCAGCGCTCGACCGCAGTCGAAATCCGGGTCACTGAGGTGTGCCAGGACCAGGCCGTCCCAGAGTGCGAGAACCTGCCGGGCCGCATCGCCCGGATCCAGACCGGGATGGGCAAGTCCGTCACGCTGCCTTCTCGAGATCATCTCCGTCCAGACGGTCAGCGCGCGCTCCGTGCGACGGGCGAAGTACTCCGCTGCCGGGTGGTTCGGCGTGGCGGCCTGGCCGCGCAGCTTCACGAACAGACGCAGTCGCCGTACGTGTGCCGACACCGCGGCATTCGCGACGGTGCGCAGGGCGTCGAGGTCGAGCGTCAGTTCTCCGTCCCCAGCGGTGGCCAGGCCCAGCTCGAGGTCGTCGGAGCGGTCAAGGGCGGCGACGAAAAGGTGCTCCTTGGTCGGGAAGTGATAGAGCACCGTCGGTTCGCTCGATCCCGACCGGGTGGCGACGAGCGAGATGGTGACTCCTTCGTGGCCCAACTCGTCGACCAGCTCCAGTACCGCGAGTGCGATGCGCTCCCGACGTTCGCGGGACCGTTGGTACGGGCCGCGCTTTCGTGGGCGTGTGTCGGCATCCATGGTCAGCGGGCCTCTGTGACCTCGTCCACCAGGCCCCAGCGCAGTGCGTCCGGCGCGGCCAGCGGGGCGCCGGAGAGCGCCAGGTAGGCGGTCCTTTCCCGGCCGACGCGGGCCGGCAGGCTCGCCGTGCCACCCGCGCCGGGGATGAGGCCCATCCCGATCTCGGGCAGCCGTATCACCGTGTCCGCGGTGGCGGTCACCCGCCCGGCGAATGCCGCCAGTTCGATGCCCGCGCCCACGCAGGCCCCGTGCAGGTGTGCGCTCACCTTGTCCGCGCAGCGCAGGAGCAGTGCCGCGGGGCTGCGGGACACCCGCACCCGGTGCGCCTGCGCGGTGTCCCGTGAGGTGCCGAACTCGGTGAGGTCGCCCCCGCTGCAGAACGCCGGGCCGGTGCCGCGCAGGTCGACCCGGGTGATCGACGGGTCGGCCGCGGCGACTTCCAAGGCTTCGCAGAGGGCGTCCCGGGTGGCCGCGTCGAAGGCGTTGCGTGCCCAGGGGCGGTCCAGTACGACGCTCAGCCGGTCGCCGTGGCGATGGAGCCGTACCGGTTCCTTCGCGGGGCGTGGTGTACGCGGCGGGGCGGCGGCCAGCCAGGCGCGGAAGTCTGCACCGCCCTGGAGGGCCGAGTACGCGAGGGACTCGACCAGCAGCCTGTCCGGCGGGAGAAGCGCATGCCCCATGCGGAGCACCTGGACCAAGGCCAGGGAGGCGGTGGGGTGTCGGCTCACTGCCTCGCCGATACGGCGCGCGGTGAGGTGCGGATCAGCACACGCCACCCAGGGGCGCGGCGCATCGGAGCCGGCGGTCAGAAGGAGGTCGAAGCCGACCGGCGCCTGCCCCGGCCGGGCGGCCACGCCCACCACGACCTCGTCGTGCGCAGGCGACGGTGGCGGTGTCGAAGGCGTTATGTCGATCACGCAGAACGGCGACTCCATGACCATCCGAGTGTAATGTGAATCTCTCCTAGGAGAAGGGTGTTTGCGCGATGGATAATGCCACTCTCGACCGGTGGGTGTCGTCCACCGCGACCAATCTCGGTCCGCTGCGTGCCGTCGTCGGTGACTTCACGGCCCGCACCGGCGTCGCCGTCGACCTGCCCACGGCTCTCTTCCTGCGGGCACGGCTCGCCGGGCTCCCGCCGCCGGGCCGCATCTCGGCCGGTGGCTCCTGCCGACTCCTCGGAACCGCCGACGGATGGGCCGCAGTCAACCTGGCCCGTGCGGCCGACCACGCGTCCCTTCCCGCGCTGCTCGCCCTCCTCGCCGCCGGCGACACGGACCTGTCCGGCGCCGCCTGTCGAACCACCGCCTCCCGACTCGCCGACGCCGCCCAGACGGTGGGCATCCCGGCCGCCGCGCTCGGAGCGGCCCGTTCCCTCCGCGGCCCCGTCCGCGCACGCTCCTACGGCGGACGACGATCCCGCCCACTCGCTGGGCTGCGCGTGCTCGACCTCTCCGCCCTCTGGGCCGGGCCCCTGTGCGCGCGGTTGCTCCATCTGGCCGGGGCACACGTCACCAAGGTGGAGAGCACCACCAGACCTGACGGAGCACGATGGGGGAACCCGGAGTTCTACCGCTGGCTGCACGACGGACACGACAGCCTGGTGCTGGACTTCGCCTCCGGAGCCCTGGCGGACGCCGTGGAGCGGGCGGACATCGTCATCGAGGCGTCCCGGCCCCGCGCCCTGCGCCGACTCGGGGTGTACGCCGAGGAGTTCCTGGCCGCGCGTCCCGGGCGGGCCTGGGTGAGCATCACCGGATACGGCCGCGACGACGACCGGATCGCCTTCGGGGACGACGCGGCGGTGGCCGGCGGACTGGTCGGCCGCGACGCGCACGGCGATCCGGTGTTCCTCGGTGACGCCCTCGCCGACCCCGTCACCGGCCTGTACGCCGCGCATGCCGTCGTCCGCTCCCTCGCGTCCGGCGGCGGGGAGTTGCTGTGCGTGTCCATGGCGGCGTGTGCCGCGGCGCTCGCCGCCTCCCGGACGGCGGTGCCGTGCTGATCCGGAACGTGGAGGTCGAAGGACGGGCCGGTCTGGACGTGCGGGTCGGCACCGACGGCCGGATCAGGGAGATCGGTCGCCGCCTGCCCGGAGAGGAGCAGATCGACGGACGCGGCGGGGCGCTGCTGCCCGGACTGCACGACCACCACGTGCACCTGACCGCGCTCGCCGCGGACGCCGCCTCCGTCCGGGTGGGCCCCGCCGAGGTGAGCGGACCGGACGGACTCCGGGCGGCCCTGCGTACGGGGCGGCCGGGGGAGTGGGTGCGGGCCGTCGGCTACCACGAGAGCGTCGCGGGGGACCTCGACCGCTCGGCGCTGGACGCGCTCGTCGCCGACCGGCCCGTGCGGGTGCAGCACCGCAGCGGGGCGATGTGGTTCCTGAACACGGCAGCGCTGCGGGCGGCCGGGCTGGACGGCGACGGCCGCCTGTGGCGGGAGGACGAGCGGCTGCGCCACCTCGTGCCGCCGGTACGGCTGGACCTGGAGCGGCTGGGCCGGCGGGCCGCGCGACTCGGCGTCACCGGCTTCACCAACGCCGACCCGCACCCGGCGCCCGGCCTGCGAGGGACGCTGGCGGTCCTGCCGCAACGGCTCACCGTCATGGGCGTCGACCCACCCGTGAAGATCCTGCTCGACGACGCCACCCTGCCGGCGCCCGGCGACCTGGCCGCCGGGGTGCGCGCGGTACGGCCCCGTCCGGTCGCCGTGCACTGTGTCACCCGCGTGCAGTTGCTCGTCACGCTGCTTGCCCTGGAGGAAGCCGGACCGGCCGCCGGGGACCGTATCGAGCACGGTGCGGTGATCCCGGCGGAGACCGTCCCCTGGATCGGACGGCTCGGCCTGACCGTCGTCACCCAGCCGCACTTCCCGGTGGAGCGGGGCCGCGAGTACGCCACCGAGGTCCACCCCGACGACCGGCCCCACCTGTACCGGTGCCGCAGCCTGGCGGAGGCGGGCATCCCGCTCGCCGCCGGGACCGACGCGCCCTACGGCACCGACGACCCGTGGGCGGTCATGCGGGCCGCCGCCGGACGCGACGACGGTGAGAGCCTGACACCAGAGGCCGCCCTTCGGCTCTTCCTCGGCGCGCCCGACCGTCCGACCCGGGTCCGTAGGCTGACGGCGGGCGCGCCGGCCGACCTGTGCCTGCTCCACGTACCGCTGCGCGAGGCCCTCGGCGTCCTGTCCGCCGACACGGTGCGGGCCGCATACGTGGGGGGCCGGCCGATCACCCCCTGAACCACCGTGTGCTTAGACGCTGTAGCCGCCGTCCACGCCCAGGGCCTGCCCGGTGATGAACCCGGCGCGGTCGGACGCGAGGAAGGAAACGGCCTCCGCGATGTCCTGAGCCCGACCGAACCGGCGCATCGGGATGCTGCGCCGCGTCACGGCGAGGGCGTCCCCGTCCAGCTCGCCGGTGCTGATCAGCCGGCCGGCGATGCCGTCCGTGAGCATGCCCGGGGCGACGCAGTTCACGCGGACGCCGTACCGTCCCTCCTCCGCGGCTAGCGCCCGGGCCACCGCCTCGACCGCGCCTTTGGCGCCGGAGGACAGCCCGTCCCGGACTGGGTACCGGCGGGTGGCGACCGTCGTCACGGCGACGACACTGCCCTTGCTCTCCCGCAGCAACGGCAGCGCGGGATGGACCAGGTTGAAGAAGGCCACGGCGTCGGCCTCGAGCTGGGCGCGGTACCGCGCGGGCGTCACCTTGCTCAGATGCGTCATCGGTACGTGCGGTCCGGCCGCGTAGACGAGTGTGTGCAGGCCGCCGAAGTGCTCCGCGGCGGCACGCACGGCACGTGCCGTAGCCTCCTCGTCGGTCAGGTCGAGCCCGGTCGCCGAGACCCTGCGCCCGCAAGTCTCGACCTCTTCGGTCAGTGCCCGCGCGGCCTCCTGGTTGGCGCGGTAGGTGAACACCACGTCGCTGCCGCGTTCGGCCAGCATGCGGACGATCGCCGCGCCGATGCCGCCGGTGCCGCCCGCGATGAGGGCGACACCGGGACGGGACGAGAAGTCCTCCATGCCTCACAACCCCAGGGACTTGGCGATGATGACCTTCATGACCTCGCTGGTTCCGGCGTAGATGCGGGTGATGCGGGCGTCCGCGTACAGCCGCGCGATCGGGTACTCCAGCATGTAGCCGTAACCGCCGAAGAGCTGCAGGCAGCGGTCGACGGCGCGGGCCTGCGTCTCGGTGCAGAACAGCTTCACCTTGGCGGCGTCGGCGCCGGAGAGGCGGCCGTCGACCAGTTCCAGCACCGCCCGGTCGAGGACGGCCTGTGCCGCCTCCACCTCGGCGGCCACGGCGGCGAGTTCGAACTTCGTGTTCTGGAAGGAGGCGACGGCGGTGCCGAAGACCTTCCGTTCCTTCACGTACGCGAGGGTGGTGTCGAGCGCGGCCCGCGCCTGTGCCACGGAGCCGACCGCCACCGTCATCCGCTCCTGCGGCAGGTTGTGCCCGAGGTAGCCGAACGCCCTGCCCTCCTCGCCGAGCCGGTTGGCGACGGGCACCCGGACGTCGTCGAAGGCCAGCTCCACGGTGTCCTGCGCCTTGATGCCCATCTTGTCCAGCACCCGTCCGCGCATGAATCCGGGCATCCCGTCCTCGACCACCAGCAGGGTCAGTCCCGCCCGCCGGTCATCGGGGTCGTGCGAGGTGCGCGCCACCACGATCACCAGATCGGCCAGAAGGCCACCTGTGATGAAGGTCTTCGCGCCGTTCAGGACGTAGGTGTCCCCGTCGCGTACGGCGGTCGTACGGATGCCCGCGAGGTCCGAGCCGGTGCCGGGTTCGGTCATCGCTATGGCGGTCAGGAGGCCGCCGGAGGCGAGGCCGGGGAACCAGCGCTCGCGCTGCCGCGGGTTCGCGTAGGCGAGGAAGTAGGGGAGCACGACGTCCAGTTGGGTGCGGACCGTGCCCAGGGTGACCAGGGCGCGGACCGCTTCCTCCTGGAGGACCACGTTGTAGCGGTAGTCGGTCTGACCGCCTCCGCCGTACTCCTGCGGTATCGCCATGCCC
The DNA here is from genome assembly GCF_049975785.1 of Streptomyces sp. WG7. Taxonomy (NCBI): domain Bacteria; kingdom Bacillati; phylum Actinomycetota; class Actinomycetes; order Kitasatosporales; family Streptomycetaceae; genus Streptomyces; species Streptomyces sp. WG7. The sequence continues at coordinate 125,041 of NZ_JBNGGE010000006.1, read as the reverse complement.
AGCAGGCCGAGCGAGCCCAGCTGTTCGAAGAACGAGCGGGGCAACCGGCCGGCCTTCTCCCACTCGGAGTAGTGCGGGACCACCTCTTTGGCCACCACGTCCCGGACCAGTTCCCGGAAGTCCTCGTGGTCGGCGGTGAAGACGTCTCGGCGCACGGTGACTTCCCTCCTCAGTCGGCGAGTTCGACGACGGTGGCGTTGGCGGTTCCGCCGCCCTCGCACATGGTCTGCAGGCCGTAGCGGATGCCGTGTTCGCGCATGTGGTGGATCATGCGGGTCATCAGCACCGCGCCCGACGCGCCCAGCGGGTGGCCCAGCGCGATGGCGCCACCGAGGGGGTTCAGCAGCTCAGGGTCGGCGCCGGTCTCGGTGAGCCAGGCCAGCGGTATCGGGGCGAACGCCTCGTTCACCTCGAAGACGCCGATCTGCCCGAGCGAGACGCCCGCCTTCCGCAGGACCTCCTCGGTGGCCGGGATGGGCCCGGTCAGCATCAGCACGGGGTCCGAGCCGACGACCGCGCCCGCCCGGTAGCGGACCAGGGGGGCGAGCCCGAGTTCCCGCGCCTTCTCCGCCGTGGTCACCAGCAGGGCCGCCGCTCCGTCGGAGATCTGCGAGGCGTTGCCCGCGTGCAGAACCCCGTCCGCCTCGAACGACGGCTTCAGCTTCGCGAGCGTCCGCACGCTGGTGCCGCGCCGGATCCCCTCGTCGCTTCCTACCCCCGCCACGGGCACGATCTGCGCGTCGAACGCCCCGGCGTCCTGCGCGGCCGCCGCCCGCTCGTGGGACTGCGCGGCGTACGCGTCGAGCCGGTCCCGCGTGAACCCCCACTTCCGCGCGATGCGTTCCGCCGAGATCCCCTGGTTGAAGGAGAAGTGGTCGTACCGGTCCAGGACGCGCGGGCCGTACGGCATCCCGTCCGCCTTCGCGGCCCCCAGCGGTACCCGGCTCATGACCTCGACGCCACCCGCCACCACCACGTCCTGCTGCCCCGACAGGACCGCCTGCACCGCGAAGTCCAGCGCCTGCTGGCTCGACCCGCACGCCCGGTTGACCGTCGTCCCCGGAACGCTCTCCGGCCAGCCCGCCGCCAGCACCGCGTACCGGCCGATGTTGCTCGACTGGTCGCCGATCTGCGACACGCAGCCCCACACGACGTCGTCGACCACCTCCGGATCGATTCCCGTCCGCTCTGCCAGGGCCCTCAGCACGGCGGCGGACAGGTCCGCCGGGTGGGAACCCGCCAGACCACCGCCCCGTTTGCCGACGGCGGTGCGGACCGCACCGACGATCACCGCTTCCCGTGTCATGTCCGGTCCTCCGATCGTCCGGCCGCCCTGCCGGGCACCGCCCAGCGGCCGGTGAAGTGGGCATCACGTCCCTCGGCGAAGGCCGCGTACGCCTCCGGCGCGTCGGCGGTCGCGAAGTTCACCGCCTGCGCCCGCGCCTCGCCGACGAGAGCCTCCCGCAGGGTGTGATCGGCGCCCTCGTTCAGCAGAGCCTTGGTCTGTGCGAGTGCGACCGGTGCGCCGGCCACCAGACGGGTGGTGAGGTCGTCCACGAAGGCGTCCACCTCCCCGGTGCCCACCACCCAGGTCACCAGATTCAGGGCGCGGGCCTCCTCGGCGTCGATGGTCTCCGCCAGCAGCGCGAGGCGCTTGGCCTGCTGAAGGCCGACGAGCCGGGGCAGCAGCCAGGAGCCGCCGCAGTCGGGGGACAGCCCCCGGCGGGTGAAGATCTGCGAGAACGTCGCCGAAGGGGTCGCCACGACGAGATCGCAGCCGAGCGCGAGGTTCCAGCCCGCGCCCACGGCCACCCCCGTCACCTTCGCGACCGTCGGCACCGGCAGCTCGTGCAGCAGCAGCGTCACCTCGGTCAGCGTACGCATCCGGTACACGGGGTGGACGTCACTGAGCCCTTTGGAGATGTCGGCGCCCGAGCAGAACGCGCCGCCCGCCCCGGTCAGCACCAGCGCCCGCACACTGCGGTCCCGTCCGGCCTCCTCCAGGGCCGCGCGCAGCGCCTCCCAGAGTCCGGCGTCGATCGCGTTCCGGCGGTGCGGCCGGTTCAGGGTGAGGGTGCGTACGCCGTCGGCGTCGTCGACGAGGAGACCGGTCACCGCACGGCCCCCTGCGCACGGAGCGCCGCGATCTCCCCGTCGGTGAGCCCGAGTTCGCCGAGTACGGCGTCCGTGTGCTCGCCCAGTGCGGGCACCGCGCCCATCGGCGGCTCGTACCCGGCGATGACGGGCGGCGGCAGCAGCGCGGTCACCGGCCCGCCGGGCGTCGCGATCTCCCGCCAGCGGTCGCGTGCGGCCAGCTGCGGATGGGCCAGGACGTCCCGCTGGGTGTTGAAGCGGGCGTTGCCGATGCCGGCGGCGTCCGCGCGCTCCTGCACATGCCTCAGGTCGTGGCGAGCGCACCAGGCGGTGATCGCGGCGTCGAGGACGGCCCGGTGCTCGACCCGGCCCGCGTTGGTCCGGAAGCGTTCGTCGTCCGCCAGGTCGGGCCGTCCGAGCAGGTCCCGGGCCAGACGCTGCCACTCGCGGTCGTTGGTGGTCCCGAGGACGACCGTCTGTCCGTCGGCGGTGCGGTAGGCGCCGTACGGGGACACGGCGGGCGAGCCCATGCCGAGCGGTTGCTGCTCGACGCCGGAGTGCCGGGTGTACGTCAGCGGATAGCCCATCAGCTCCGTCATCGTGTCGAACAGGCTCACCGAGACCGAGGCGGTGGGCCGGCCCCGCCCTTTGCCGTGCAGCAGGGCGAGGACGGACAGCGCCGCGTACAGGCCGCTGCACACGTCGGCCACCGGCGGTCCCGGCTTGGCGGGCGCCCCCGGGTGCCCAGTGACCGCGCACGCGCCCGACTCGGCCTGCACGAGCAGGTCGTAGGCGCGCTTGTGCGACAGGGGCCCGCCGGGTCCGTATCCGTCGATCTCGACGGCTGTCAGGCCCGGGTGGCTGACCTCCAGATCGGCGGGGGACAGGCCCAGCTTGGGGGTGGTGCCCGGGGCGAGGTTGGAGACCAGCGCGTCGGCGCGGTCCAGCAGCCGGTGCAGGACGGCCAGCCCGGCATCCGACTTGAGGTCCAGCGCGACCGACTCCTTGCCCCGGTTGACCCACACGAAGTGGGCCGCCAGACCGCCCACCACGTCGTCGTAGTGCCGGGCGAAGTCGCCGCCCGCCGGGTTCTCCACCTTGATCACCCGGGCGCCGAAGTCCCCGAGCGTGCGGGTGCACATCGGCGCCGACACGGCCTGCTCCAGCGCCACCACGGTGACACCGGCCAGCGGTCCCTCACTCATCGGCGCTCCCCTCCCGGTACCGGGCGCGCAGGTCGTCCTTCAGGACCTTCAGACTGGCGTTGCGCGGCAGCGCGTCCACGAACCGCACGTGCCGGGGCACTTTGAAGTTGGCCATGTGCTCCCGCGCCCACGCCACGACGTCCTCCTCGGTGGGGCGGGCGCCCGGTGCGGGGACGACGAAGGCGCAGCCCACCTCGCCCAGGCGCGGGTCGGGCACGCCGACCACCGCGACCTGTGCGACTCCCTCGCAGCCGAGCAGCAGTTTCTCGATCTCGGCCGGGTAGGCGTTGAAGCCGCCGACGATGTACATGTCCTTCTTGCGGTCGACGATCACCAGGTTGCCGGACGCGTCCAGGTGCCCGACGTCACCCGTGCGCAGCCAGCCGTCGCCGTCGATCGCCGCGGCGGTGGCCTCCGGGTCGTCCCAGTAGCCGCGGGTGACGTTGTAGCCGCGCACCTGTATCTCTCCGTCGGCGTCCGGTGGCACCCGTCGTCCCGAGGGGTCGGTGACGCGGACCTCGACGTCCGGGATGGGACGGCCGGTGGTGCGGGCCACCGTCTCCTCCGTGTCGCCGGTCCGGGTCGTGGTCGCCAGTGCGGTGGACTCGGTGAGCCCGTAGGCGCTGAGCACGATGTCGAAGGAGAGGTCCTTCTTCATGGCGCGGATCAGGGATTCGGGGATGGTGGAACCGCCCGTCATGGACAGTCGCAGGGACGACAGGTCGCGGTCCGGGCGGCCGGGGTGGTGCAGCAGGTCGTGGAAGATGGTGGGCGGCCCGAGCAGGATGCTCACCCGTTCCCGTTCGATCAGCTCCAGCGCCCGCCCCGCGTCGAAGACGGCCATCGGGATCACCGTCACCCCGTGCAGGAACGAGGCGAGCCAGCCCGCCTTGTAGCCGAAGCAGTGGAAGAACGGCGGGATCACCAGGAAGCTGTCCGAGGGTGCGAAGCCGTACTCGCGGGACATCCAGCCGTAGGCGCGCAGGGACTGCCCGTGGGTGAGCATGACGCCCTTGGGATGCCCGGTGGTGCCGGAGGTGAACATCACGTCGCTGACGTGGTCCGGGGTGAGCCGGTCGATGGCCTCGTGCGCGCCGGCGCGGTCCGCTCCCAGGCCGAGGAACTCGTCCCACGTCAGGTCGGCCTCGCCGCGCTTGCCCAGCAGCGACACGGTGGTGCGCAGCGCGGGCAGCTCCGGGTCCGCACGCTTCAGGCCGGCCACGTAGTCGTTGCCGAGGAAGGACGCCGCGGCGAACAGGGCCTTGGCCTCGGACTTGCGCAGGATGTAGGACAACTCCTCGGCCTTGAACCGGGTGTTCAGCGGTACGACGATGCCTCCGGCACCCTGGATGCCGAGGGCCGCCACGATCCACTCCACCGAGTTCGGCGCGCACAGTCCGACCCGGTCGCCCGGCTCGATGCCAAGAGCCATCGCGGCGGCGACGGCCTGCACCATCTGGTCCTTCAGCTGCCAGAAACTCAGGCGCTGGTCCCCGTCGACGAGGGCGGGAGTGTCCGCGAACCGCCGGGCGGCGGTTCTGACCATGTTCGGGATGCTCTGGTGTTCCTGGTCGTGTCGCATGACGGGACTCCGTTCAGCCGCGGCCGTCGGCCGGCAGGCGCAGCAGCCGCTTGGCGATGATGTTCCGCTGGATCTGGGACGTCCCGCCGTAGACGGACGCGGCCCTGGAGTAGAGGTAATCGCCGAAGACCTCCCCGCCCTCCCCGTGCAGTTCCTCGGGGAACACCTTCAACGCCGTGTCGTACAACCGCTGTTCGGCCCGGGTCATCAGCAGTTTGTCGACGGACGACTCCGGGCCGGCCACCCGCCCCGCCAGCCGCTCGGCGGTGCGGCGCCGGGCGTGGGCGACCAGTACCTGGTAGTCGACGACGCACCGGCCGATGTCCGACAGCAACCCGTCCGCAAGGGCCGTGCGGTGCTCGCGTGCGCGGTGGCGCAGCCGCTCGATCAGCAGGCCGTACTTCGACAGGTGGCCGGTGTCGAGGGCGTTGCGCTCGTACGCCACGGTCGTCATCGCCAGCGGCCACCCGTCGCCCTCGGCGCCGATGCGCTCGGACTCCGCCAGGCGGACGTCGTCGAGGAACAGTTCGCAGAACTCGTCGTCGCCGTTGGCCGCGCGCAATGGGCGTACGGTCACGCCCGGCCGGTCGAGGGGCAGCACGAACGCCGAGATCGAGGCATGCGCGGCGGCGTCCGGGCCGGTGCGGGCCAGGAGCAGGCAGAGATCGGAGTACTGGGCGTAACTGGTCCACAGCTTCTGCCCGTTGAGGGTGTAGTGGCCGTCCGCGCCACGCTCGGCGCGGGTGCTCATGCCGGCCAGGTCCGAACCCGCGCCCGGCTCGCTGAAGCCCTGGCACCACACGTCGTCGCCCGCGAGCATGCGCGGCAGCAGCAGGCGCCGCTGTTCCGCGGAGCCGAACTCCAGCAGGGCGTGGGCGAGATATCCGATGCGGGGGACGCCGGGTGCGCCGCGCGCTCCCAGTTCGTCGCTGACCGCGACCTGGTGCAGCGCGGTCAGTCCGCGTCCGCCGTACTCCCGCGGCACGTCGAGACCGACCCAGCCACCGGAATGCAGTATCCGGTGCCAACGGTGCAGGAAGACGGGGACCGGCTCGTCAGCGTCGCGCTCGGGGAGCGGGTGCTCGGCGAGCCAGGCGCGGAAATCACGGCGCAGGCGCTCCAGGTCGGCGGGATCGCCGAAGTCCAGCGGGAGGCCGGTCATCGTGTCACCTCCGGGGCGGCCGTAGTGGTGGCGAAGGGCTCGGCCAGTGCGGGCAACAGGTCCGCAGTGGTCGCCAGCAGGCGGGCGCCCACCAGAACCCGGCGCAGGTACAGGTGGGCGACGTGCTCCCAGGTCTGGGCGATGCCGCCGAGCACCTGCATGCCGGCGTACACCGCCTCGACCGCGGAGGCGTTCACCTCTGCCTTCGCCACCCGAGCCGCCGTGAGCGCCCGGTCCGCGGGCTCGTGGTCCAGGCACCAGGCGGCGTACCGGGTGGCGCTTGCGCACGCCTCGACCAGGACCGTCGCGTCGGCGAGAAGGTGCTGCACGGCCTGGAAGGAACCGATCGGGCGCCCGTACTGGCGACGGTCCCGGGAGTAGTCCGTGCTCAGGGTGACGAGCGCGTGTGCCGCGCCGACCAGTTCGGCGGCCACCACGACCAGGGCGTACGCCTGCCAGCGCTGCCGGGCCTCGACGGTGAGCCGTCCGATGACCTCCCCGCCGTCGCCGGTCCCGGAAGCCTCGCGTACGTGGCGCAGCAGGTCGGCGGTCCGCACGGGCGGTCCGAGGGCGACCCGCCGTACCGTTCCGTCGGGAGCGACGTGCAGCGCGCAGTCGGCGGCGTCGCAGTCCCAGGCGGCCGGCGGTGCCGGGTCCGGGCCGGGGAAGCGGAGGTCTCGGGCGAGGGCGATCGTCGGGCGGGACGCCGGGGCCGGGGTCCCGAGCAGACGCAGCAGCTCCGGGGCGAGGAGGGCGGTGCCGAGCAGGGAGGTGGTCAGGGGGTGTCTGCCGTGTTCCTCGGCGAGCAGCGCGCACTCCTGCACCGTCGCGGCCGGCGGGGAGGTGCGGCGCAGTTCGCCGAGGCCCAGCTCGTCCAGCGCGTGCTGCGCGGCTGTCCGGGACTGCGGCTCGATCTCGTCGGCGGAGCCGACGCGGTGCCGGAGCGCGAACGACCGCAGCATGTCACGGACCAGGGTGTACTCCTCGGTCTCCATGCTCACTCCTCCTCCGGGGCGGTGGCGCGACGGGATGCGCGGGCGGCCAGGCCGGTGATGACGCGGATGTGGTCCGGGCTGGTCATCGTGGACCGTTCGGCCTGCAGGGCCGCCTCCATGCCGCCGCGCGTCACCTGCTCCACCACCGCGGCCAGCGCGGCCTTGGTGGCGCGCAGCGCCTCCGCCGGCTGGGCCGCGAGCCGGTGGGCGAGTGCCAGGGCCTCGTCCATCAGCTGCCCGGCGGGCACCGTGCGGTTGGCCAGCCCCAGGGCGACCGCCGTGGCCGCCGGGATCCGGCCGCCGGTGAACAGGTACTCCTTGACCCGCAGCAGGCTGGTCAGCAGCGGCCACAGGGTCACTCCGCCGTCGCCGGCCACCAGGCCGACGGAGACATGGGGGTCGGCGAGGTAGGCGTCCTCGGCCATCAGGACCAGGTCGCAGCCGAGGGCCAGGCTGCAACCGAGTCCCACAGCCGGGCCGTTGACGGCCGCGACCACCGGGAGCGGGAAGCGGATCATCTCCGTCTGGATGGTCCGGTCGAGCCGGATCGAACGCTCGCGCAGTTCCGGGTCGTCGTGGTGACGCAGCAGGTGGTCGAAGTCGCCTCCGGCGCTGAACGCCCGTCCCGCCCCGGTCAGCACGACCGCCCGGGCCTCGGTGTCCTGCGCCAGCTCCCGCCACACCTCGGACAACCGGCGATGCAGTTCCTCCGAGACGCCGTTGAGTCGCTCGGGCCGGTTCAGTGTGACGACGCGGACATCGCCGTCGGCGGCCACAGTCAGGACGGGGCTCACGTCGCTCATGCGGTGATGGTAGTAAAGGTCAGACCGATACTGTCAATGGCATTGCCTCAGTTGGAGAATCTAATTCTCGCCCAGGTGTGCGCGGTCCGTGGTCGTGCGCGTTCCGGGAAGGGGCGTCAGTCGCCGGAGTCCGGCAGGTCCACCAGTTCGCGTCCGTCGACCTCGGCGGCGGCGCGGGCGAAGCCGCACACATGACGGCTCATCCGCCGGTGCGCCGCCTCCGCGTCGCCCGCCCGGATCGCCTCCGTGATCCGGGCGTGGGCATGGGCCGTGAGCTGACGGATACGCAGGTCGAGGAACCGCGCCAGGTCCGTGGACGCGTGGATCGACTCCGAGAGCGCGCCCAGGAAGCCGATGAGCAGTTCGTTGTCGCCCGCCCTGGCCACGGCGTTGTGCCACTGGATGTTGGCCCGCAGGAACCGCGGCAGGTCCTCGCCCGCCCCGACCAGCTCGGCGTGGGCGGCGTCCAGATCCGCCAGGTCCCGCTCGGTCCGTCGTCTGGCCGCGAGTGCCGCGCACGCCGGCTCGATCGCCTCACGGGTCTCGTGCAGCGCCTCCAGCCGGATGCGCTGCCCCCGGATCACCAGCCGCACCGTATGGGCCAGCGACTCACGCCCGGGCCGGTGCACGAAGGCCCCGCCCCCACGCCCCGGCCGTATCTCCACCAGTCGTTCGACCTCCAGGATGCGCAGCGCCTCCCGTACCGTCGCCCGGCTCAGCCCGGTCTGCTCCACGAGCTGGCGTTCGGGCGGCAGCGCCGTGCCCTCGCCGAACTCCCCGGACAGGATCCTCTCCCGAACCTCGGCCGCCAGCACGTCCGACGCCTTCGGGACGGTGAGCGTCTCGAAGCGCGGGGTGGGCGGGGTGGGTTCGGCGCTGGACACGGTGCGGGCCTCTCGTCGGGCGTTCTGCTTTTCGGCTGAACCATTCAACACAGCCGACGAGGCGCCTGTCACATGACCATGCCCCCGTCCACGGGCAGCACCTGCCCGGTGACGAACGAGGCGGCGTCCGAGGCGAGGAAGACGAACGCCCCGGCGACCTCGTCGGGTTCGGCCCACCGGCCGAGCGGGATACGGGCGAGCATCCGCTCCGCGAACTTCGGGTCGGTGCGGATGGTCTCGGTCATCGGGGTCGCGGCCAGCGGTGCCAGGGCGTTGACCAGGATGCGCTTGCGCGCCAGCTCCCGGGCGAGCGACTTGGTGAGGCCGACGATGCCCGCCTTCGCCGCCGAGTAGTTCACCTGGCCGAGGGTGCCGGTCAGTCCGGCGGACGACGTGACGTTGATGACGCGTCCGGTCCCGTCCGTCGGCAGGTACGGCAGGGCCGCCTGCGCGCAGTGGAAGGCGCCCATCACATGGACCTCGATCAGCCGCCGCACGGAATCCTCCGTCAGCCTGTCGAACATGGCGGGCGCGGTGACCCCGGCGTTGTTGACCAGGATGTGCAGGGTCCCCTCGGCGAGTGCGGCGGCTGTGGCCACGGCGCCGTCGGCGGCGGCGCGGTCCGTCACGTCGAGCGCCGCGCCCTCGGCGGTCAGCCCCGCCGCGGTCAGCTTCCCCGCCACGGCCGCCGCCGCCCCGCCGTCCACGTCGGTGACGAGCACGGCCGCCCCGGCACGGGCCAGGGCGCCCGCCACGGCGGCGCCGATCCCGCCCGCCGCCCCGGTCACCAGCGCCGAGCGCCCCGTGAGGTCGAACAGGTCCGTACGTCCGGTCATACCGGGCTCCTCCTCGTAGACACGAACTCGTACTCACGAAGACTCAGTACTCGCGAAGACTCAGTACTCAGACTCAGTACTGATGAAGACTCAGTAACTGCGGGGCAGTCCCAGCGTGTGGGACCCCAGGTAGTTCAGGACCATCTCCTGGCTGACCGGCGCGATCCGCATCAGCCGGGCCTCCCGGAAGAGGCGGGCCACGGGGTACTCCTCGGAGTAACCCATCCCGCCGTGCGTCTGCAGGGACCGGTCGGCCGCGGTGAAACCGGCGTCCGCGCACAGGTACTTGGCGGTGTTCGCCTCCCTCCCGCAGGGCCGCCCCCGGTCGTACAGCCAGGTCGCCTTGCGCAGCACCAACTCCGCGGCGTCTAGGCGGGCGAGCGAGTCGGCGAGCGGGAACTGGATGCCCTGGTTCATGCCGATGGGCCGGCCGAACACCTCCCGCTCACGGCCGTAGCGCACCGCCCTGTCGAGGGCCACCCGGCCGATGCCGAGGGCCTCGGCGGCGATCAGCATCCGCTCGGGATTCAGACCGTCGAGGAGGTAGCGGAACCCTTGGCCCTCCTCGCCGACCCGGTCCCGGACGGGGACGCGCAGCTCGTCGATGAACAGTTCGTTGGAGGTGACGGCGTTGCGGCCCATCTTCGGGATGGGGCGAATGTCCACGTGGTCGCGGTCGAGGTCGGTGAGGAACAGCGTCATGCCGTCCGTCGGCTTCGCCACCTCCTCGCGCCGCGTCGTGCGGGTCAGCAACAGGATCTTCTCCGACTCCACCGCCTTGGAGATCCACACCTTGCGGCCGCTGACCACGTAGTGGTCACCGTCCCGCCGCGCGTACGTGGTGATGCTCGTCGTGTCCAGGCCGGCGCCCGGCTCGGTCACGCCGAAGCAGACGTGCAGATCTCCGTCGGCGATGCGGGGGAGCGTGCGGCGCTTGAGGTCCTCGGAACCGTGCACCACGACCGGGTGCATGCCGAAGATGGACAGGTGGATGGCGCTGGCGGCGTTCATCCCGCCCCCCGAGCGGGCCACCTCCTCCAGCAGCAGCGTGGCCTCGGTGATGCCGAGCCCGTGGCCGCCGTACTCCTCGGGCATCGTGATGCCGAGCCAGCCGCCGCGCGCGACGGCTGCGTAGAACTCCTCGGGGAAGGTGTGGTCGCGGTCCTTCTCCATCCAGTACCGGTCGTCGAAGTCGCGCAGCAGGCCGGCCACGGCCTTGCGGATCGTCTCCTGGTCGTCGGTCAGCTCGAAATCCACGGCGGGGAACCCCTCTGCCGGACGCTGATGTGTGAAACATATCAAAGGTCAGACCGAAAGGGAGAGTCAACTACCTGGACGTGGGCGGTACTTGTCCGGCATGCGGGAAGGGCCCGCCGGAGCGAGCCCTTCTTCGTGTCGGTGCCGGCGTCAGCCCTTGGTCGCCGTGGCCTTCCTGCCCGTGGCCTTCTGCGCCGCCGTCTTCTTGACGGCAGGCGACTTCTTGGTGGCAGATGCCTTCTTGGCGGCGGGCGTCTTCCTGGCTCCGGCCGAGTCGTCGCCGGCGGCCCCGCCCGATCCGCTGATGCCGCCCAGGCAGAACGCCCAGACATCCTCCGCGCCGATCCGGGAGGGCTGCGCGCCGACGGGGGCGGCGGGCGCCTGCGCCGTGAACATCGCCGTCTGCATGATCAGGGATGCGGTGCGGCGGGGCCGGGGCGCGACGGCCACACCCGCCTCGACCGCGTCCTCCACCAGTTCCGTGAACAGAGCCAGCAGCGGCAGGTGCGCGGTGGCCACCTGGTCCGGGTGGCTGACCAGCAGCTGGATGGCGAAGTCGGTGAAGAGCGGGGACTGCTGCCCCTCACGCGGCGTGGAGGCGTCGTACAGCAGGTCGACGGCGACCTTGAGGCGCTCCAGCGGGTCCGTCACGGTCGTGATCCGCTCGCGCATCTCGACCGCCGACTTCGACAGCGCGTCCTCGAAGAGGGCGAGCAGCAGCTCGTGCTTGCCGTCGAAGTGCTGGTAGAAGCTGCGCAACGACTGGCGGGAGCGCTCGACGACCTCCTGCACCGTGACATCGGTGGTGCCCTTGTCGGCGATCAGCTCCTGGGCCGCGTCCAGGAAACGCTGTACGCGCTGTTCTGCGCGGAGTTTCGCGGCCCGGGTGGACCGCTCGACGGCACGCTGCCGCCATGCGGGCTCAGGGGGCTCGACCGGTTCGGCGGGGACGACACTCATGGGAAGAACGGTACTCCACGTATGTGAAAAGAGACGGCACTCCCCCTACCGAATCGCGCTCCGCGCGAAGCGAGACTCTTACTTCCTAGTAGTGAGAATGATATTCTCGCACCGTGTGTTGCCGCACAGGGCGCCGCCGGGACGGCGGGAGAGAGCGGAGGCCGGGCGTGGAGTTCGAACTCGACGAGGAGCAGCGCATGCTGCGCCGCACGGTGCGCGAGACGGTCGCCAAGGTGCGCACCCAGGGTGAGGAACGGCAGTGGGACACCTACCGCGCTCTCGGCTGGCTGGAGGCGCCACCGCTGGAGCTCGTCCTCATCCTGGAGGAGCTGGGATACGCGGCCGATCCCACCCCTTTCCTCGCCACGGCGACCTGGTTCGCCCCCCTTGCCGGCCGCCTGCCGGAGGGCAGCGGTACGGCCGTCTTCGACGGTGCCGGCCGCTACGTCCTCGACGCCGACCGAGCCGACGAGGTCGCGCTGCTCACGCCGGAGGGCGTCACCGTCGTGCCGGGCGCGCACCTGACCGCCCGACGTGTGGAGGTCCTCGACCCGCACCTGCACGTCGCGCACGTCGACGCGGGCCCGCTCGCCGCCGCCGTTCCCGACCTCGCCCTCACCGGCCTGGCCGCCACCGCGGTCGGTGCCTGCCGCCGCGTCCTGGACCTGGTCCTCGCCCACGTGAAGCAGCGCACCCAGTTCGGCCGCACGCTGGGCTCGTTCCAGGCCGTCAAGCACAAGGCGGCCGACATGCACGTGGCCGTCGAGCGGGCCCGTGCCCTCACCCACTTCGCCGCGCGCGCCCTCGCTGAACAGGACCCGCGCCGCACCCAGGCCGCGCACATGGCCAAAGCCGCGGCGGGGGAGTGCCAGCGCCTGGTCTTCCGGCACGGCCTGCAGCTGTTCGGCGCCATGGGCTTCACCTGGGAAAACGAACTGCAACTGCACCTGAAGCGGGCCCAGGCCTGCGACCTGCTGCTCGGCACCGCGTCCGCCCACAGGAAGGCCCTGCTGTCCGCATGAAGCTCGCCGACGACCCCGAGGTGGAGGAGTTCCGTGCCCGGTTCGCCGCCTTCCTCGACACGCACCTGCCCGCCGAGGCCCAGGCCCGCGAACGCGCCCGCTCCAGCGCCCACATCCCCGACTGGGCCCGCCGCTGGCAGCGCACCCTGTTCGACCACGGCTGGCTGCTCCCTGGCCGGCCACCCGAGTACGGCGGCCGGAACGCCACCCTGCCCCAGCAGCTCGCCCACCTGGAGGAGCTGGCCCGCCGCCGGATCTACCACAGCTTCAACCCGCAGGGACTGGGCATCATCGCCGCCTCCCTGCTCTCCTTCGGTACCGAGGAGCAGAAACGGCGCTGGGCCGTGCCGATCCTGCGCGCGGAGATCACCGCCGCGCTCGGCATGAGCGAACCCGAGGCCGGCTCCGACCTGGCCTCGCTGCGCACCCGGGCCGTCCTCGACGGCGACACCTTCACGGTCAACGGGCAGAAGATCTGGACCTCCGGCGCCCACGACGCCGACGTCCTCCTCACCTTCGTGCGGACCGACCCCGACGCGCCCAAGCACAAGGGTCTCAGCGCGCTGCTGATCCCGACCGACACTGACGGCGTCGTCCGTCGGCCCTTCGGCTCGATCGCCGCCGAGGACGACCACGACTTCAACGAGGTGTTCCTCACCGATGTACGCGTGCCTCGGGCGAACCTGCTGGGGCCGCTGGGCGAGGGCTGGCGCGTGGCCAACGGCTCCCTCGGTCACGAACGCACCCTGCTGTGGCTCTCCTACGCCGAGCGCCTGGAGGACCTGGTCCGTGACGCCGCGGACGTCGGTGCCGGACAGGAGTGGTACGCCACCCTCCTCATGGACCTGACGGCCCTGCGCCTGCTCGGCCACCGGCAGCTCGGCCAGGACCGCGACCCGGCCGAGATCTCGGTGCTGAAACTCTTCGGCTCCGAGGCCGTGCAGAGCGCCTCCCTGCACGCCCTGGAGGCGCATGGCGCCGACGCGCTGGTGCACCCCGCCCGCACCGGCCCGTACCACCACATGCACCACGAGGACTTCGTCTCCAGCTGGTTCGAGCGGTATGCCCGCAGCTTCGCCGGCACCATCGCCGGCGGCACCAGCGAGATCCAGCGCAACATCATCGCCGAGCGCATCCTCGGCCTACCGCGTTAGGACGCCGGTCATGGACCAGATCCTGTACGAAGCGGGGGACGGCGTCGCCGTCATCACGCTCAACCGCCCCGAGGCCGCCAACGCCCAGACCATGGCCCTCCTGGACGACCTGGACGCCGCCTTCACCCGCGCCGCCCGGGACGAGGAGGTGCGCGTGGTCGTGCTGCGGGCCAACGGCCGCCATTTCTCCGCCGGGCACGACCTGAAGGACCGCTGGCCCGGCCCCGACGAGATCACCCTGGAGTGGATCTACGACGCGGAGACCCGCCGCTACCTGGAGTACTCGCTGAAGTGGCGCAACATCCCGAAGCCCACCATCGCCGCCGTGCAGGGCAAGTGCATCGCCGCCGGACTCATGCTGTGCTGGCCGTGCGACCTGATCGTGGCCGCCGAGAACGCCGAGTTCTCCGACCCGGTGGTGCACATGGGCATCGGCGGCGTCGAGTACCACGGGCACACCTGGGAACTGGGCCCCCGCAAGGCCAAGGAAATCCTGTTCACCGGCCGGCCGCTGACCGCCCGGGAGGCCGAGCGGACAGGCATGGTCAACAAGGTCGTCCCGCTCGACGCCCTGGACGACACGGCCCGTGAACTGGCCGCGCGGATCGCGACGATGCCGCCCTTCGGGCTGCGCCAGGCCAAGCGGGCGGTCAACCAGACCCTGGACGTCCAGGGCTTCTACGCCGCGCTCCAGTCCGTCTTCGACGTCCACCAGACCGGTCACGGCAACGCGCTCAGCGTGGGCGGCTTCCCGATCCTGACCCGTCTCGACGACATGAAGCAGCGCATCAAGCAGGGCTGAGGACCACATCACCCGGGGGGACGGCCCGTGCCGGAGTCCAGGCGACTCCGGCACGGGCCCGCGGCCGTCAGCCGAAGCCGTCGTCGTCGAGCCCGGGCTCCTGTTCCACATCGAAGGTGTTCAGGACCGCCGCCAGCATCCCGTACGCGCCCACGGTGAACACGAAGTCCAGGAGCTGGCGTTCGTCCAGTTCCATCGCCAGCTCCGCATATGTGGTGTCGGAGAGCGTGGAGGTGGTCTCCAGCTCGTCGACGGCCCGGTTCACCAGCGTGCCGGCGCCGGTCCGGACCCCCTCCAGGTCGTCGTCCTCCAGGCCCGCCTGCCGCCCGATGAGGACGTGCTGTGCCCACTCGTAGCGGCACCGGCGGCGCCAGGCGACCCGGAGGACGGCCAGTTCACGCATCCTCGGCGGCACCGAATTGCGCGCCAGCAGGTGGGTGGAGAAGGTGAGGAACGACTTGGCCAGCGCCGGATGGTGGAGCAGCAGGCCCAGCACGTTCGAGGGAGGCACGGTCCGCCCGCCCGTCAGCGGGCGCAGCGCCTCGGCGTCCCAGTCCTCGTACGGCACCGGGGGCAGTCGCGTCATGTGTTGCGGCCTCCGTTCACGCCGATGATCTGCCCGGTGACGTACCCCGCCTCCTCACTCACCAGGAAGGAGCACGTCGCCGCGATGTCCTCCGGGAGGCCCACCCGGCGCACCGGGGTCCGCGCGATGTGCTCCTCGACGGTGCCGCCGAGCCGCTGCTCCTGCTCGGCGGTGCGCAGCATCGGGGTGTCGATGAAGCCGGGCGGCACGGCGTTGACGGTGATGCCCCGGGGCCCCAGCTCCAGGGCGAGGGCCTTGGTCAGCCCGTTCACCGCCGACTTGGCGGCGACGTAGTGGGCCATGAAGGGCTGGCCGGAATGGGTGCTGGAGGAAGAGATGTTGACGATCCGTCCCCAGCGGCCCTCCCACATGTCGGGCAGCGCCGACTGCACGCAGTGGTACACCCCGTTGAGGTTGATGTCGACGATGCGCTGCCACTCCTCGAAGGAGAGCTTCGCGAACCGGGTGAAGCCGTCCTTGCCCGCCGCGTTGACCAGGACGGAGACCGGGCCGTAGCGGTCGCGCACCGCGTCCATCGCCTTGTCCACCTGTGCCCGGTCGGTGACGTCGACGGACAGCGCGTAGCCGTCCTCGGCCGGCGCGATGTCGAACACCGCCACGTCGAACCCGTCGTCGGTGAGCCGCCGCGCGATCGCCCGGCCGATGCCGGAGGCGCCGCCGGTGACGACGGCCGTCCTCGCCGCGCTCACGCGAACGCCTCGTCGCCGACCACCGTCGTGCGGTGCAGCAGGCGCTCGGAGGTCTCGTCGTAGGGCAGTGCCCGGTGCAGGATCCCGGTGTTGTCCCACACCACGAGGTCGCCGACCTCCCAGTCGTGGGTGTAGCGGAACCGCTCCTGGGTGGACCAGTCGAGCAGTTCGTCGAGCAGCGCACGGCTGTCGGCCGGGTCCATCCCGACGATGTGGTCGGCGGTGGTGCCGGTCACCAGGGAGCGGCGGCCGTCCCGGCGGCGCCACACCAGGGCCGCCTCGTGGCTGGGCTGGGTGCGCCAGGCGGCCAGCTCCTTCTCGCTGGGGTCGGGATTCACCAGCCGCTGGGCCGCCTCGAAGCTGTGCACCACGCGCAGGGACTCGTAGCGCTCGCGTTCCTTCTCCGGCAGGTTCTCGTACGCCGCGTAGGTGCTGGCGAACTCGGTGCCTCCGCCGATCGTGGCGACGTGCCGGGCGGTCAGGGTGGTCGCCTTGACGGGGACGTCGTCGCTGGTGCCGTCCAGATGCCAGTGGAAGGCGCCCTTGAGGTACTTGGCGCTGCTGCTCTTGGCCGGGTTGACTGAGATGGGAAAGATCTCCTGGCCGCGCAGCGCGACCACCTCGCCGAGCGCGCGGCTGAACGCCAGCTGCCGTTCGTCGTCGAGGTGCAGCCCTCGCACGAGGAGGACCCCACGCCACTTCAGGGCCTCGGTCGCGCGGTGCACGAAGGCGTCGTCGAGCGGGTCCGTCACGCCGGTGAACTCGACCCCGAGCGACGGACTGAGGGCCTTCGATTCGATCATGGAAACACCCCTTTCGTTTGCGAGAATCATATTCTCGCAAACGGTGAGCCGGGAACCCCCGTGCCCGGTGCGGGGCCGACGGGTCGTGTGGGCGCCTTGGGGTTTCACCGAAGTAAGCATCAGCTTCTCTTGTCTGAATGCTTGATTCGCTGAAAGTGAGAATGTAGTTTCCGAGCAATCGAGCGAGGAGGCTGGTATGCGCTTCGAGGGCAAGGTGGCGATCGTCACCGGGGCCGGTCAGGGCATCGGCGAGGGATACGCGAGGGCATTGGCCGCCGAAGGCGCACGGGTCGTGGTGGCCGAACTGAACGAGGAGCAGGGGCAGCGCGTCGCCAAGGAGATCGGCGACGCGCTCTTCGTGCGGACCGACGTCGGTGACCCGGCGTCCGCCGAAGCCCTCGCCGACACGGTCATCCGGGAGTACGGCCGCATCGACCACCTGGTCAACAACGCGGCGATCTTCCAGGGCATGCGCCGCGAGGGCCTCACCACCGTCGACTACGACTACCTGGACCAGTTCCTCAAGGTGAACCTGCTCGGCGCCCTGCACATGACCCGCGCCGTCCTGCCCCACCTGAAGGAGGGGTCGGCCATCGTCAACCAGTCGTCCACCGCCGCCTGGCAGGCGACCGGTTTCTACGGCCTGGCCAAGGCCGGCATCAACCACCTCACCGCTTCCCTCGCCGCCGAACTCGGTGACCGCGGCATCCGCGTCAACGCGATCGCGCCGGGGCCGACGGACACCGAGGGATCCCGCGACATCATCCCCGAGCAGGTCCGAGAGGCACTGGTGCGGTCGCTCGCACTCAAACGCATGGGGCAGCCGGCGGACCCGGCGGGTGCGCTGCTCTTCCTGCTGTCCGACGCCGCGAGCTGGGTCACCGGCCAGGTCATCGCGGTCGACGGCGGATCGGTGGTGCGCCTGTGAACACCACCCCCACCAGGTCCCAGCTCATCGACGGCAAACTCGTCGCCTCCCAGCCGGCCTTCGCCTCCCACAACCCCGCCACGGGCGAGCTGGTCGGGCACGCGCCGGAGGCCACCAGGGCGGACGCGGAGACGGCTGTCGCCGCCGCCCGCCGCGCCTTCGACACCACCGACTGGCCCACCGACCGCGACCTGCGCCTGCGCAGCCTTCGCCGGCTCCACCAGGTCCTCGACGAACACCGCGAGGAACTGCGCGAGTTGACCATCGCCGAGGTCGGAGCCCCCCGTCAGCTCACCCACGGCCCTCAGCTCGACGAACCGATCGGCATCGTGAAGTACTACGCCGACCTGCTGGAGTCCTACGAGTTCACCGAGGACCTAGGCGAGATCGAGTCGCGCGGGCAACGCCACCACCGCTGGGTGGAGAAGGAGGCGGCCGGCGTCGTCGCCGCGATCCTCCCGTACAACTTCCCCAACCAGCTCGCCCTGGCCAAGCTCGCCCCCGCGCTCGCCGCCGGCTGCACCGTCGTCCTCAAGGGCGCCCCGCAGACGCCGCTGACCACCCTCGCCCTCGGTGAACTGATCGCCGAGCACACCGACATCCCGCCCGGCGTCGTCAACGTCCTCAGTTCCTCGACACCCGAGGTCGGCGAGGTGCTCACCACCCACCGCGGTGTCGACGTCGTCACCTTCACCGGCGCCACCGCCACGGGCCGACGTATCATGGCCGCCGCATCCGGATCGGTGAAGCGGGTCTTCCTCGAACTCGGCGGCAAGTCCGCCATGATCGTCCTGGACGACGCCGACGTCACCAAAGCCGCCATGTTCGCCGCATTCACGATCTGCTCCCACTCCGGCCAGGGCTGCGCCCTCACCTCCCGCCTGCTCGTGCCACGCGCCCGCCACGACGAGATCGTGCACATGGTCGCGGCCGGACTGGACCGCGTCCGGGTCGGTGACCCGAACGATCCGCAGACGAACATGGGCCCGCTGATCAGCGAGGAACAGCGGGACAAGGTCGACAGCATGGTCCGCCGGGCCGTCGACGAGGGGGCCGTCCCAGTCCGCGGGGGCAAGCGGATCGACCCCGGCTTCTTCTACGCCCCGACCCTGCTGGCCGAGGTCGACCCGGAGAGCGAGATCGCCCAGGAGGAGGTCTTCGGCCCCGTCCTCGCCGTGATCCCCTACGACGACGAGGACGACGCCGTCCGTATCGCCAACAACTCCAGGTACGGGCTGTCCGGCGCCGTGCACAGCGCAGACGAGGACCGCGCCGTCCGCATCGCCCGGCGCATCCGCACCGGCACCTTCTCCATCAACGGCGGCAACTACTTCGCCCCCGACGTGCCCTTCGGCGGCTACAAGCAGTCCGGCATCGGACGGGAGAGCGGCCGGTCCGGCTTCGAGGAGTTCCTCGAGGAGAAGGCCTTCGCCCGCATCGTCGTACCGCGGGAGCAGGGATGAAGCCGCTGGAGGGGATCCGCGTCCTCGAGGTCGCGATGTACGGCTTCGTGCCCTCGGCCGGCGCCGTCCTCGCCGACTGGGGCGCCGACGTGATCAAGGTCGAGCACGCGGTCACCGGCGACCCGCAGCGCGGACTGCGCCGGACCGGCGCGTTCACCGTGGAGGGCGATCCCAACCCCAACGTCGCCCACGCCAACCGCGGCAAACGCTCCCTCGGTCTGGACATGTCCAACCCGCGGGGCCGCGAGGTGCTGCACGAACTGGTCCGGGACGCCGACGTCTTCCTCACCAGCTTCCTGCCCGCCTCCCGCGCCCGGCTCGGCATCGACGTCGACGACATCCGCGCCGTCAACCCGCGGATCGTCTACGCCCGCGGCAGCGCCCTCGGCCCCCGCGGCGCCGAGTCCGACCGGGGCGGCTACGACATGACCGCCTTCTGGGCCCGGGCCGGCACCGCCGCCAGCATCACCCCGCCCGGCACGGACGGCGTGATCACCGCGCCCGGACCGGCCTACGGCGACACCGTCTCCGGCACCAACCTGGCCGGCGGCATCGCAGCCGCCCTGCTGCGCCGCGAACGCACCGGAGAGTCGTCCGTCGTCGACGTCTCCCTGCTCGGCAGCGGCCTGTGGGCGCTCGGCCACTCCATCGCCCTGTCCCTGCACCTGGACCGAGCCTGGGAGGGCGTCACGCCCAGCGCCCACGCGTCCCCCGCCAACCCGCTGACCGGGCTCTACCGCACCGCGGACGACCGCTACGTCTCCTTCGTCATGCTCCAGCCGGCGAGGTTCTGGGCCAACGTCTGCCACTGCCTCGGCCGCCCCGACCTCGCCGACGATCCCCGGTTCGCCACCACGGAGTCCATCGCCGCGCACACGGCCGAGGCGGTCAAGATCCTGCGCGAGGTGATCGCCACCCGGCCGCTGGCCGAGTGGTCCGAGCGTTTCGTCGCGCTGGACGGCCCCTGGGCGCCCGTGCAGGACACCCTCCAGGCCGCCGCCGACGCGCAGGTACGCGCCAACGGCTACATCGGGCAGGCCGGCGACCTCGAACTCGTCGCCAGCCCCGTCCAGTTCGACGTCGAGTACACCAGCCTCGGCTCCGCTCCGGAGTTCGCCGCGCAGACGGAGGAGATCCTCACCGAGCTCGGCTACGACTGGGACCGCATCCTCGCCCTCAAGGCGAGCGGAGCGGTCACCTGACCCGCATCTCCCGTCACCTCCCTCGGACGACGGCGTCCGAGCTTCCCGAGGAGGCACCATGCGCAGGCTGCTCACCGGCGGTGTCACCGCTCTCGCGGTACTGCTGGCCGCCGGCTGCTCCACCCGGTCCGACGACGACCCCGACCCCGGGCGGCAGAACAGTCCCGCCGCCCAGGAGACCGAGACCGCCTCGTCCGGCTTCGGCACCCTGAAGGGCGTGTGCGGCCCCGGCACCGCCGAGAAGTCCACCGCGCAAGGGGTCACCGACGACACGATCCAGGTCGGCGTCCTGTCCGACGTGGGCTTCACCAAGAAGTCCGAGTTCGTCGACACCGCCGAGGTGTTCACCTCCTGGTGCAACGACGCGGGCGGCATCAACGGACGGAAGATCGAGGCGGTCTCCCGTGACACCCGCTTCACGGAGGTCCGGCAACGCACCATCGAGGCGTGCAAGGAGGACTTCGCGCTGGTGGGTGGCGGTGCCGCCCTGGACAGCCTGGGAGTCAAGGACCGGCTGAAGTGCCTGCTGCCCAACTTCCCCGCGCAGTCCAGCCAGATCGGGGCCATCGGCTCCGACCTCCAGGTGATCG
Organism: Streptomyces sp. WG7; assembly: GCF_049975785.1. Taxonomy (NCBI): domain Bacteria; kingdom Bacillati; phylum Actinomycetota; class Actinomycetes; order Kitasatosporales; family Streptomycetaceae; genus Streptomyces; species Streptomyces sp. WG7. Next base: position 104,003 of record NZ_JBNGGE010000006.1, on the reverse strand, counting down.
CCTCACAGCCGACCGCCGGCTACTTCCAGTACTCCGGCTACTACTCCTGGCTGATGAAGGAGAAGTACCCCGAGTCGGCCGACAGGGTCGGCGTCATCGCCGGTGACTCGCCCGTCACCAAGGTGATGTCCGCCCAGTTCGAGGAAGCCGTGGCCGGCCTCGGTGGCAAGGTCTCCTACACCGACCTCTACCCCGCCTCCGGGGTCTCCGACTGGACACCGTACGCCCAGGCCGTCAAGGAGGAAGGCGTCCGGGGCCTGGTCTTCCTCGGCGACTTCGCCAGCCTCGCCAAACTGGAGCAGGCCCTCACCAACATCGACTACGTGCCCGACTGGATCGACGCCAACTCCAACGCCTACGGACCGGCCTTCCCGCAACTGGCCGGGGCGGCACTGGCCGAGCAGCACAACTACGCCGAACTCTTCGCCACCGCACCGCTGGAGAGCGCGGCCGACAATCCCGCCACCCAACAGGCCGTCGACCTGTTCGAGAAGTACGCGCCGGGGAAACAGCTCACCTACCCGGCCCTGCGCGCCTTCTCCTCCTGGCTGCTGTTCGCCACCGCCGCCCGGGACTGCACCACGCTCACCCGCGCCTGCGTGTACGAGAACGCGCGCAAGAACACCGACTGGACGGCGGGCGGCCTCCAAGCGCCCTTCGACCTGACCTCCGAAGAACCGACCACCTGCTTCGCCGTCGTGGAGGCCACCGCAGAGGGCTGGCGGCCCGCCGACTTCGAGCCCGACCAGGGGGCCTTCCGCTGCGACGGGCCCGCCTACAAGTACAAGGGCGACTACGGCAAGCCCGCCACCCTCGCCTCCGTGGGCAAATCCCTGTCCGACCTGAAGTGAACGCGAACGTGAACGGGAGCTGAGTGACGTGAAGGTACGCGTCGACCCCGAGCGCTGCCAGGGACACACCCTGTGCGCCATGCGCGCCCCGAAGGTCTTCGAACTGAGCGAGATCGACGGCCACTCCTCGCCCATCGGCGAGGAAGTCCCCGACGACCAGCAGGACCAGGTGGTGGAAGCCGTCCGGTCCTGCCCCGAGCGAGCCATCAGCGTCTACTAGGCCGTGTTCACGGTCTGGCCGGGCGCGCGGCCGACACGAGGAGAACGCACACCATGACCGGACCCGACTCGCACGACGACGAGGCGCGCAGGCAGCCCCGTGTCCACTTCGACCGGCACGCCCCCGAGTACCGGGACCAGTTCGAGGAGCAGACCCGCGCCTTCCACTCCGGCTGTCCGCTCGCCTGGTCCGACACCTACGGCGGACACTGGGTCGCCGCCGGCAATCGCGAGCTGCTCGCCTTCGCCCGTGCCGGACAGCAGCTGTCCAACGACCACGACGTCAACGGCGAACGCCGTGGCTACCAGGGCATCAGCATCCCGGCGCCGGTGCGCGGCAAGGGCTTCCGCGGCGGCTTCCTGGAGATGGACCCGCCGGAGCAGCGCGCCTACCGCAACGCCCTCAACCCCTACCTCTCCCCGGCGGCCGTCGCCCGCTGGATCCCCTTCATCGACGAGGTGGCCCGCGCCTGCCTCGACGAGCGGATCGAGTCCGGCCGGATGGACTTCGTCGACGACCTCGCCAACATCGTCCCGGCCGTCTTCACCCTCGCCATGATGGGGGTGCCGCTGAAGAAGTGGCAGCTCTACAACGAGCCCGCCCACGCCGGCGTGTACACCCCGCCGAACTCCCCGGAGATGGCCCGGGTGGCCGAGGCCCACATGGCCATGCTCAAGGACATCGCCACCACCCTGCACGAGGTCCGGGCCCGCCCGCGCCCGGGGCTCGCCGACGCCCTCGCCCGGCTGGAGATCAACGGTGAGCGGCCGTCCGACCTCGATCTGGTCGGTGCCATGGCCCTGCTGATCGGCGGCGGCTTCGACACCACCACCGCGCTCACCGCGCACGCCCTGGAGTGGCTCTCCCAGCACCCCGGGGAACGAGCCCGGCTGAACCGGGAACGCGACACCCTGCTGGACACCGCCACCGAGGAGTTCCTGCGCTATTTCACGCCGGCTCCCGGCGACGCGCGGACGGTCGCGGAGGACTGCGAGATCGCCGGGAAGGAGTTCAAGGAGGGCGAACGGCTGTGGCTGTCCTGGGCGATGGCCAACCGCGACCCGGCCGTCTTCCCCGACCCGGACCACGTCGACCTGGAACGCGGCGGCAACCGCCACACCGCCTTCGGCCTCGGCATCCACCGCTGCATCGGTTCCAACGTGGCCCGTACGGTCTTCAAGCGGATGCTGATCCAGGTCCTGGACCGCATCCCGGACTTCGCCTGCGACCCGGAAGGAACCGTCCACTACGAGACCATCGGCGTCATCCAGGGCATGCGCCACCTGCCCGCCACCTTCACGCCGGGACCCCGCCTCGGCCCCGGCCTCGACGAGACGCTGGAGACCCTCCAACGGGCCTGCGACGAGCAGGGACTCGCCGAACCGGTCACCGTGCGCAAGGCGGAGGCGAAGGTCCGTTGACCGCGCCCCACCCCGGAGCCGCCCGCCCGCGGCCGCAACCGGACCAGGAGAGCGAGTTCTTCTGGACCTCCGGCCGCGACGGACGCCTCCGCTTCCGGTCCTGCACCGCCTGCTCGGCCCTGATCCACCCGCCGCAGCCGCTCTGCCGGCACTGCCGGGGCCACGACACCGACGTCCGGGCGGTCTCGGGCCGGGCGACCCTGATCGGCTTCACCGTCAACCACCGCTTCCCCCTCCCCGGCCTGCCCACCCCGTTCGTCGTCGCCCAGGTCGCGATCGAGGAGGATCCGCGAGTCCGCCTCACCACCAACGTGGTCGACTGCGGGCCCGAGGACCTGCGTATCGGCATGCGGATGGAGGTCGTCTTCGAGCAGGCCGGAGACACCTGGCTGCCGCTCTTCCGCCCCGCCGCCGACCAGCCCGACCCGGCCCCGCTCCCGGCCGACGACCCACCGCCCGAGTACGTACGGGGCCATGTCCGCCGCACCCCGGTGACGAGCCGGTTCGAGGACCGTGCCGTCATCAGCGGAGCCGGTGCCTCCCGCATCGGCCGCCGCCTCATGGTCCCGCCCCTCCACCTCACCGTGGAGGCCTGCGAGAAGGCCGTCGCCGACGCCGGGCTCACCCTCGACGACATCGACGGCCTGTCCACCTACCCCGGCGGGGGCGCGTACGGCGGCTTCGCCGAAGGAGGTGTCACCGCGCTGGAGTCGGCGCTCGGGCTCCGCCCGGTGTGGCACAACGGGGCAGGGGAGACCTTCGGCCCCGGCGGCTCCGTCATCGCCGCCATGCTCGCGGTGGCCGGCGGCCTCGCCCGGCACGTGCTGTGCTTCCGCACGGTGTGGGAGGCGACGTACGCCGAACTCGTCCGCCAGGGAAAGATCCGGCTGCCCCGGGGGAACACCGCCGACGGCTGGTTCAAGCCGTTCGGCGCCGTCTCGCCCGCCGTCATGCTGGCGATGAACGCCCAGCGGCACATGCACCGCTACGGCACCACCCGCGAGAGCCTCGGCTGGATCGCCCTCAACCAGCGGGCCGGCGCGGCCGACCATCCGGACGCGATCTACCGCGACCCGCTCACCATGGACGACTACCTGTCGGCTCGCCCCATCGCGACCCCCTTCGGCCTCTACGACTGCGACGTCCCCTGCGACGCGGCGACGGCCGTCGTCGTGTCCGCCGCCGAGACCGCGGCCGACCTCCCGCGACCGCCCGTCCGGATCGAGGCGGTCGGGACGCAGGTCGCCGAACGCCCCGAGTGGGACCAGGCGACCCTCACTCACGAACCCCAGGTACTGGGCCAGGCCGCCCACCTGTGGACCCGCACCGACCTGCGTCCGCCGGACGTCGACGTGGCCCTCCTGTACGACGGCTTCACCTTCAACTGCCTGTCCTGGATCGAGGCCCTCCGTTTCTGCGCGATCGGCGAGGCCCGCGACTTCCTGGACGGGGGAAAGAACATCGCCCGGGACGGGATCCTCCCCCTCAACCCGCACGGCGGACAACTCTCCCACGGCCGCACCCACGGCATGGGCCTGCTCCACGAGGCCGTGCTCCAACTGCGCGGCGAGGCCGGCGCGCGCCAGGTCCACAACGCGCGGACGGCCGTGGTCTCCAGCGGCGGGCTCACCCCCAGCGGCGTACTCCTGCTCAGGACGGACCGATGACCTCGACCGAACCCGAACTCGCCACCGGCGTCCACCGGGAGGTGGCCGACGTGCACGGCGTCCCCGCCTCGGCGCTCGTCGCCGAGGCGGCGCACCCACGCGCCGTGATCGTGGCCCTGCACGGCGGCGCCACCACCTCCACCTACTTCGACCACCCCGGCCACCCCCGGCTCTCCCTGCTGCGCACGGCGGCCACGGCCGGCTTCACCGTCATCGCGCTGGACCGCCCCGGCTACGGCAGCTCCGCCGGACACGAGGAGCGCATGCGCGCACCACGGCAGCGCACTGACTACGCGTTCGCCGCCGTCGACGCGTTCCTCGAAGGTCGGGACAAGGGCCTCGGCCTGTTCCTCTGGGCCCACTCGGCGGGCTGCGAGCTGACCATCCGCATGGCGAGTGACCCGCGCGGCGCCGGCCTGCTCGGCGTGGAACTCGCCGGCATGGGCCGCACCCACCATCCCACGGTGCTCACCGCCATGGAGGAATGGCGCAACGATCCCGGCCGCACCCGGCCCAACCTGCGCAGCGCCCTGTGGGACCCGCCGCACGCCTACCCGCCCGACGTCTACGGGGGACGCGGCATCGGCGCCACCTCCCCGTCGTACGAGGGCCGCCGGGAGAGCTGGCAGGAGGAGTTCGCCCGGCTCGCCGCACGCGTGCCGGTGCCGGTCCACCTCACGCTCGCCGAGTACGAGCAGGTGTGGATGAACGGTCCGGAAGGACTGGCCGACCTGGCCGCCATGTTCACCGCCGCGCCCCGCCTGGTACTGCACGAACAGGCCGGCGCGGGCCACAACACCAGCGTCAGCCGCACCGCGCTCGCCTACCACCTGCGCGTCCTGGCCTTCGTCGAGGAGTGTGCGCTCGGCGTGCCGGCCCTGCCCTCGGAGAGGGGGCGGGGCGATGGGTGAGCCCGGGGACGCCGCGCTGCTGGCTGTCCGGGTCGTGCTCGGCGCGGTCATGGTGGCGCACGGCTGGAACCACTGGCGGGGTGGGGGCGGCATCGCCGGTACGGCGGGCTGGTTCGCCGGACTCGGGCTGCGGCGTCCGCGCCTGCAGGCCTGGTTGAGCGTGCTGACGGAGATCGGCGCGGGAGCGCTGCTGGTCCTGGGGCTGTTCACGTCACTGGCCTGCGCGGCGGTCCTGTCGGTGATGCTCGTCGCCGGGCTGCTCGCGCACCGCCCGCACGGCTTCTTCGTCTTCAAGGAGGGCTACGAGTACGTCCTCGTGCTGGGCGTGCTCGCGGTGGCGCTCGGGGCGTGGGGACCGGGGGAGTACGCCGTCGACACGGCGGCGGACCTCGCGGTCACCGGATGGGGCGGTGCCGGTCTGGTGCTCGGCGTGGCGGCCGTGGCGACGGGCGGACTCCTCGCCGCGTTCTGGCGGCCTCGGGAAACGACGTGAAAGGGCGACGCGACATGCGGGTCGGCTTCATCGGGCTGGGCAGCCAGGGCGCGCCGATGGCGCGGCGCATCGTGCGGGCGGGATACGAGACCATGCTGTGGGCGCGCCGGTCCGCCACACTCGCATCGTTCGCGGACACCGCCGCCAAGACCGCCGGATCACCGGCCGAACTGGCGGCGGCCTGTGACGTGGTGTGCCTCTGCGTCGTCGACGACGCGGACGTCGAGCAGCTCACCACGGGAGCGGACGGCGTCCTCGCCGGGATGCGCGCAGGCGGGGTGATCGTGGTGCACTCCACCGTCCACCCCGAGACCTGCCGCCGGCTGGAGGACCGTGCCCGCATCCAGCGGGTCTCGGTACTGGACGCGCCGGTCAGCGGCGGCGGACGGGCCGCGGAACAGGGCACCCTGCTCGTCATGGCGGGCGGTGATCCGCAGGTCTTCGCCTTCTGCCGACCGCTGTTCGCCACGTACGGCGATCCCGTGGTCCACCTGGGCCCGGTCGGCTCGGGACAGGTCGCCAAGCTCCTCAACAACGTACTGTTCACCGCCCAGTTGGGACTCGCGGCGGACGCGCTCGAACTGGGAGGACAGCTGGGCCTGGACACCGAGGGGCTCGGCCGGATCCTGCCACGCGGCAGTGCGGCGAGCTTCGCGCTGGAGCGGGTCGTCGACGCGGGCGGCACCCTCGCCCGCATCGCGGCACACGCGGGCGGGCTGCTGGCCAAGGACGTGCGGCTTCTCGCCGACGTCGCGGACAACGCCGATACCTCCGACATCGCCGATACGCCCAGCCTCACCGAGAGTGCCGCGCCCCACGGGGAACGGCGGCCGCGCCCGGTGCGGGAAGCGGCTCGTTCCGCACTGGACGCCATGGGACTCTGAGGTGCGTACTGTGTGCGGGCGGCTCTCCAACGGCGGAAGGTGCACCACGTGGGTTCTGCGCGGCGTCAGGCGATACTGGAAGCGGCCCTGGAGGTGTTCGCCGAGCGCGGCTTCAAGAGCGCGTCGATCGACGCGGTGGCCGAGCGGGCCGGACTGACCCGGCAGGGCGTCCTGCACTACTTCCCCAGCAAGAAGCGGCTGCTGCTGGAGATGCTGACCTTCCGTGAGCAGCTCAACCGCGAGCACCTCGCGGACCACCCGGCCGGTGAGGACCTGCCCGCCGACTTCGCGGCGGCCGTCGCCTTCGAGCAGGGCCACCCGTCGTTCGCCACCGTGCACAGTGTGGTGATGGCCGAGGCTGTCACCGGCCAGGAACCCGCCCGGGGCTACGTGGGAGACCGCTGCCGCTCCCTCCAGGCCCACCTCACCGCCCGGCTGACCGAGCGCTACGGCGAACGGCTGCCCAGCGGACTGAGCGCGTCGGCCGCCGCCACCGCCGTCCTCGCCCTGATCGAGGGCATCCACCAACTGTGGCTGGTGGACCCCGGACCGGACACGGACCGCTACCCGAGCGTGGTGCGAGACGCCTTGGCCGTCCTCGTCGGGGAGGAACCAGGGGGTGGCGGGGAGGCGAACGATCCTGCTCAGGCGCCTGTGGTGAAGGGGTAGATCCGGGTGAAGTCGGCCCCGGGTTCCGCGGCGGCGAACGCCTCCCACACCGCCCGGGTGACCGCGGCGACCGCGGACGTGCCGCCGAGGGCTTCGCTCTCCTCCAGGTACAGGCCCACGTCCTTGGCCATCAGCGTGTTGCTGAACCCGGAGGCGTAACGGCCGGTCAGTACCTCGTCGGGGAACTTCTCGGCGGTGGCACCGCTGCGTCCGCTGGAGACGTTGAGCACCTCCAGCATCACGGCCAGGTCCAGCCCCGCAGCCCGTCCGAAAGCGACGGCCTCGCTGGTGGCGGCCAGTGCGGTGGCGGACAGGAAGTTGTTGGCGAGCTTGAGCGCCTGCGCCTGGCCGGGCCGGTCGCCGACCCGGCGTCCGCGGTCGCTGAGCCCCGCGAGTACGGGCTCGACGCGCGCGCAGTCCTCGTCGGTCCCCGCGTACATCACCATCAGGCTCCGGCCGCGCGCCCCCGCCACCCCACCCGACACGGGCGCGTCGACGTACGCCGGCCCCAGCGCGGCCAGCTCGCGCGCGGCCACGACACCGACGGTGGACGTGTCGACGACGTGGGTGACCCGGCCCTCGCGGGCGTCCGCGAGTTCCCGGACGACCTTCGCGCAAACCGCTCCGTCGGGCAGGCTGAGCACCACGACATCCGCGGCCCGCGCCACGTCCGCAGGGCTCGGTGCCCACTGGGCGCCCGACGGGCACCGGGCCGGTCCCGCCGCGTCGTGCGCCACGACCTGGAACCCGGCCCCTACCAGGTTCTCGGCCAGTGCGCCGCCCATGTTCCCCAACCCGATGAATCCGACCGGTCGGGGTTCTTCGCCGTGGTGGTGATGTTCCGTCAACATGGCCTCACTGTTCGAGAGAGTTGTGCTAACGATACCGGAGAATGTCATTTCCGAAGGGTGCCGGCTGTTGCCGGCCGAGAGGCGGAGGTCGTCGTGGAGCTGGGTTTCGTCGGTGCCGGGCGGATGGGCCGCCCCATGGTGCGACGACTCGTCCGGGCGGGGCATCGGGTGCGCGTGTACGCCCGTGGCGCCGAGGCGCGCCAAGCGCTCGCCGGGGACGGCGCCGGGCCCGTCACCTCGCTCGCTGCCGTGGCGCGCGGCGTGGACGCGCTCCTCGTCTGCGTCCTCACCGACGCGCAGGTCCGGGAGGTCTGCTTCGATGGGGCACTGGGAGCGGCGTTGCCCGCCGGAACGGTGCTCGTCGTGCACACCACCGGCGACCCGCGCACGGTACGGACGCTGGCCGACCGGGGCGCCGACGTCGTGGACGCGCCCGTCAGTGGCGGGCCGCACGACATCGAGGCCGGCCGCCTGACGGTCTTCGCCGGAGGCCGGCAGGAGGCGGTGGACCGGGTGCGGCCCGCGCTGAGCGCCTACGCGGATCCCGTGCTGCACGTCGGGCCGCTCGGTGTCGGGCAGAGTGTCAAGCTGGTGAACAACGCCCTGTTCGCAGCCCAGTTGGGGCTCCTCGCGCAAACCGTGGAGGTGGGACAACGGCTCGGGGTCGACGAGGGAACGCTGCTGGCGGCCCTGGCGCACGGCAGTGCGGCCGGAAACGCCTCGGCGGCGTCCGCCGCCCGGGGCGGGGTGGCCGCACTGGCCGCCGGCGCCGGCCCCTTCCTGCGCAAGGACCTGGCGGTGGTCACCGCCCTCGCCGGGGAGCTGGGCCTGGGGCTCGGCGCCCTGGAGCCGGCCGTCCGCAACCTGGAGGAACTGCTGCACGGCGGCGGCTGACCTGCCCGCCCGGCCCGCCGGGCTCCCGTCGCGAGAGGTGGTAACGCTATTCTCTCAGAGTGAGATCGCTGTTATCTTCAGGGCGTCCGGTCGGCAGCGAGCAGATACGGAGATACCGCCATGGCCCAGGACCGCACCGCCACCCCCAAGCCGACCGGAGACCGCGCCGGGACGGCCGCGTGATGGCCGCCCGGCAGAGCGCGCCGCGACCCCCCGTGCTGCTGCGGGCGGCACGGATGCTCGACATCGACAAGGGCGAACTCGTGGAACCTGGCGGCCTGTCGGTCACCGGCGAACACATCACCCAGGTGGGACTGCCGCACCGGCTGCCCGAAGGCACGGTCGTGCGCGACCTGGGTGACGTCACCCTCATGCCCGGCCTGATGGACATGGAGGTCAACCTCTTCCTCGGCGGCCCCGACCACCGCAGTCCGCTCATCCCGGTCCAGGAGGACCCGGCGGTGCGGACCCTGCGCGCGGCGGCCAACGCCCGGCGGACCCTGCGGCGCGGTTACACCACCGTCCGCAACCTCGGACTGTTCGTGCAGACCGGCGGCGTCCTCCTGGACGTGGCGCTGAAGAAGGCCATCGACCTCGGCTGGGTCGAAGGACCGCGTGTGGTGCCCGCGGGACACGCGATCGCCCCGACCGGCGGCCACCTCGACCCCACCATGTTCCAGGCGTTCGCCCCCGGCGTGCTGCCGCTCACCGTCGAGGAGGGCATCGCCAACGGTGTGGCGGAGGTGCGCAAGGCCGTCCGGTACCAGATCAAGTACGGCGCACGGGTCGTCAAGGTGTGCGCCTCCAATGGGGTCATGTCCCACACCGGCCCGGCGGGCGCCCAGCAGTACTCGGACGAGGAACTGCGCGCCATCGTGGACGAGGCGCACCGGGCGGGCGTGAAGGTCGCCGCCCACTGCATGGGGGACTTGGCGATCCGGGCCGCCGTGGAGGCGGGCATCGACTGCATCGAGCACGGCTTCCTGGCCAGTGACGCCACCCTGGACCTGATGGTGGAGCGCGGCACCTTCCTGGTCGCCACCACCTTCCTGACCGAGGGCATGGACACCGAGCACGCCGACCCCGCCCTGCGGGCCAAGGCGGCCGACGTCTTCCCCCGCGCACGGGAGTCCACGAGCCGCGCCATCCGCCGAGGCGTCAAGGTCGCCCTGGGCACCGACGCCCCCGCCGTCCCGCACGGCAGGGGAGCCCTGGAGCTGGGCGCACTGGTCGACCGCGGCATGCGCCCCCTGCAGGCCCTGCGTGCCGCCACCACGGTCGCCGCCGACCTGATCGACGCGGACGATCGGGGACGCCTGGAACCCGGTCTCCTCGCGGACGTCATCGCCGTGCCGGGCGACCCGCTCGCGGACGTCTCCGTCACCGGGCGGGTGTCGTTCGTTATGAAGGGCGGCCAGGTCTACCGCGACGACGCTCCGGAGCCCTGAGCCCACGACCACCCGGCCGGCCGAGCCGCGGGTTGCCGAGGGTCCGCGCGCCGGCCGCGACCCGTCCCACGGTGGCGCGGGGACCGCGGGACCGCACCGGTTCCGGCAGGCGGCCTCCAGACACGCGACGTCCTCCGGCGCCACCTGGGCGCCCCGGCGGCACGCCCGCGCCGCGACGAAGGAGTCTCGAGATGTACGACTACGTGATCGCGGGCGCCGGGTCGGCGGGCTGCGTCCTCGCCGACCGGCTCTCGCGCGACCCGGGTGTCCGGGTGCTGCTGGTGGAGGCCGGCGGCCCGGACCGCCACCCCTACCTGCGCATCCCCAAGGGCGTCGGGAAACTCTTCGGCGACCCGTCCTACTCCTGGCACTACCGCACCCGGCCCATGCGCCCCGGCGGCAACCCGGACATGTGGGTGCGCGGCAAGGTGCTCGGGGGATCGAGTTCCGTCAACGGCATGGTCTACAACCGCGGCACCCGCGCCGACTGGGACGGCCTCGAAGCCCTCGGCAACCCCAGATGGGGCTGGGACGCCGTCCTGCCGGCCTTCCGTGCCATCGAGAACAACGCCCTGGGCCCCTCGCCCACCCGGGGCACCGGCGGACCCCTGCACGTCTCCACAGTCCGGGACCCCGACCCGCTGTGCGACGAACTCATCGCCACCGGCGAGGCAGTCGGCCTGCGGGCGGTGCCCGACGTCAACGAACACGACGGCGAACGCGTCGGCTACGCCATGGCCACCATCAAGAACGGTCAGCGTTTCAGCGCCGCACGTGCCTTCCTCCGTCCGGCGCGCTCCCGCCCGAACCTGACCGTGGCCGCCGGCACCACCGTCATCCAGGTGCTGTTCGACGGGGACAAGGCGACCGGCGTGCGCGTGCGCACCGCCGACGGGGCGAACGAGGAGATCCGCGCCCGGCGCGAGGTGATCCTCAGCCTCGGCAGCCTGGCCACGCCCAAGCTGCTCCAGCTCTCCGGTATCGGCCCCGCGGAGATCCTGCGGGCCGCCGGAGTGGACGTACGCCTCGACCGCCCGCTGGTCGGGGCCCGGCTGCGCGAGCACCGCTGCCTGGCGCTGCGATTCCGCCTCAACGCCCCGCTCGGCGCCAACCGGATGCTGTCCTCCCCCCTCGCCCAGGCCCGCACCGGCGCCGCGTACCTGCTCACCCGCAAGGGCCCGCTGGCCCGGCCCGCCTATGACGTGATGGCGTTCCTGAAGTCCCGTCCCGACGCCGAGCGTCCCGATGCCGAGGTGCTGCTGGCGCCCTGGTCCCTGGGCGCGCTCGTACCGGGCAAGCCCGCGGCCGTGGAACGGGAGCCCGGGGTGTCGGCGTGTGCGATGGTGCTGCGTCCCACCTCGGAGGGGTCGCTGGCCATCACCTCGGCCGACCCCGACGCCGGCCTGGACATCGACCCCGGGTACTTCTCCTCCGCCTACGACCGGAACGTGGCCGGCGACGTCTTCCGGCGGTTGCGGGAGTACTTCGCGACCGATCCGATCGCCTCCCGGATCACGCGCGAGACCTTCCCCGGTCCTGCCGTCGCCTCCGATTCCGAGGAGGACGTCGTCCGCTCGGCCCTGGACGGCGGTTACTGCGGTTTTCACGCCATCGGAACCTGCGCGATGGGCTCCGCACCGGAGGACGTGATCGACCCCGACCTGCGGGTGCGGGGTGTGGACAACCTGCGAGTGGTCGACGCGTCCGTGCTGCCGGTGATGGTCGCAGGCAACCTGAACGGCCCGGTCATGGCGATGGCCTGGCGGGCCGCGGAATCCCTCCTCGGCGCCAGGTGAGGAACGGCCGGCGGGGGAGTGCGGGTCCCGCCGGCCGTCGGCATCGTCGTCGGACCGCCCTCAGACCTCTCAGGCGTCCTCAGACCGTCCCTCGGACGTCCGAGGAACTGAACGACGCCGACCTGTGCCACGACATCAGGAACGCCGCCATGGCACCCAGCCCCTTCAGCACTTGCGTCGACAGATCCTCGTACACCCGCAGATCCACGGTGACTCCGGAGTGCGCGGCCCGGGTGGCGAACGACAGCGTGTCGTCGAGCAGCACCTCCGTGCCGGCCGCGTGGAGCTGCACCGGCGGCAGACCGTGCAGGTTGCCGTGGAGCGGGCTGAGCAGCGGATGGTCGCGCGGGGTGGACCCCGCGTAGGCCGCCGCCCGAGTGGCGAGCGCCTCGGAGTCCACCGTGCGGTCGGCGACCGCGTTGAACAGCAGGCTGGGCGCGTCCAGCGTGAAGTCCAGCAACGGAGACGTCAGCACGGCACAGGTGGGCAGTGGCGCGTCCCCGTCCCGCAGACGCAGCAGCAGACCGGCCGCGAGGGCCCCGCCGAGCCGCTTCCCGGCCACCGCCACCGCACCGCCCTGGTCGTGGCAGTACTCCCAGGCGGCGTACAGGTCGTCCAGGGCCAGCGGGAAGTGCGGCCGGTACCGAGCACAGACGACCGCCTGACCGGTGAGCCGCGTCAGCTCCCGAGCGGTCGGCAGCGCGTCGCGCGGGGTGCCCGCCAGCCGGGGATCACCGTGCGCGTACAGCACGGTCTGCCCGGCCGCCTCGCCCTCCGGCCGCACCTCGGGCCCGAACGGCCCCTCCACCACACGGACTTCACTTGCCACGGGACATCACCTTCTCCGCCGCTTGCCAGTGTTCCTCCGACACCCACAGCCGGGCGAAGGCCGCGGCGGCCTCCTCCGGCGGACGGGTGCGAGTCGTGAGCTTCTTGACCTCCTGGGCCTGGGGTGTGGCCAGGGCGCGTGCCACGCCGCGCCAGCCCCGCTCGAATTCCGCGCGCGGCAGTACCAGATCGACGAGTCCCGCGCGTTCCGCCTCCGCGGCGTCCAGCAGGCGGCCGGTGCCCGCCAGCAGCAGTGCCCGCCCGGGGCCCACCAACCGTGCCAGACGCTCGGCGCCGCCCCAGGCGGGCACGATCGCGAGGGCGGTCTGGTTGAAACCGACGCGGATGTCGTCCGCCGCGATGCGGATGTCCGCCGCGACCGAGACCTCCGCCCCGCCGCCCAGCGCGTGCCCGTTGAGCGCGGCCAGCACCGGTCCCGGGAAGGCGGAGATCCGGTCGCACAGCGCCCGCATGCGCAGGGCCATCGCCGACGCCTGTGCCTCGGTACGCAGCCGGGACAGTTCCTTCAGATCCCCGCCGGACACGAACGCCCGGTCCCCGGCCCCCGTGACGGCGAGTGCCGACGCGCCCTCGGCCGCGTCCAGCGCCTTCTCCAGCTCGTCCATGGCCTGGAGGTCGAGGGCGTTGCGGGCATGCGGGCGGTCGATCGTGACGACGGCCAGGCCGTCCTGAAGCTCCAGCTCAACCATGCGCGGCCTTCCGGTCGTCGGGGAGGACGGGTCGGACGGATCAGTCCTCGTACACCACGGTGACCTCGGGGGAGGTCGGTTCCGCCTGGCAGGTGAGCACCCAGCCCTCGGCCACCTCGTCGGCGTCGAGCGCGTTGTTCACCCGCATCTTGACCTCGCCCGACCTCAGGAGCGCCATGCAGGTGGCGCAGTCCCCGGACTCGCAGGAGAAGGGCGGGGCGAATCCAGCGCGGCGGGCGGTCTGGATCAGGGTCTCGCCGGGCCGCTGCGGGACGGTGCGCCGCTGCCCGCGCAGGCCGACCGTGACGGTGCCCGGCTCGGTGGCAGGCGCGTCGGCGTCCGCCGGAACCGGTTCCACGGGCTCCGACGCGGCCGGGGTGAAACGCTCGACGACGATTCTGTCGGGCCGCACCCCCGCCCCGGCCAGTGTCCGCTCCACGAGGTCCATGAACGGGGCCGGTCCGCACACGTAGAAGTCGCTCTCCCGCGGCTGTTCGCCGGCCACGGCACGGATCTCGTCCGCGGTGACCAGCCCGTCCCGGTCGTCGAGGTGATGCCGTACCCGGAACCGCGCGGTGTGCCGCAGGGCGAGCGCGTCCAGTGACGCCGAGAAGATGGCCGACTCGCGGTCCCGGTGGGCCGTCAGTAGCCGCACGGACCGGGTGGTGGTGGCCAGCGCGCTCTTGACGAGGGAGTACACGGGGGTGATTCCGCTGCCGCCCGCGAAAGCCACGAGCGCCCGGGAGCCGGCCTCCTCGCGCAGGCAGAAGGCGCCGGCGGGCCGGGTCGCCTCCAGGGTGTCGCCCGCCTTGAGGTCACGGTGCATCCACTCGGAGACGAGTCCGCCGGGCACGCGCTTGACGGTCACGCACACCTCGCCGTCGGTGTCGGGACTGCTCGACATCGAATAGCTGCGCAGCGCGCCACAGGCCCGGAAGGTCAGGAACTGCCCGGCGCGATAGGGGAAGGGAGCGTCGAGGGTGAAGGTGCGGACATCCGGCGCCTCGTCGGTGATCCGGGTGATGCGCACCGGATGGAAGCCGTGGTCGCGTGCCATGTATGGAACTTACCTTCTCGCCATGGGAGAGTGCAATTCTCGTAACGCCCATCGCGTGTGAGAGGAGTGCCCCCGGCATGTCGACGTTTCCCTCCGCTGCCCTGCGGACCGTGCCGCCCGAACTGGTCGCCCACTACGAGGAGTCGGGCTGGTGGACCGACGAGACCTTGGGCGGCCTGCTGGCCGCCGGCCTGGCCGGGTCCCGGGACGTGGAGTTCCGCGTGCACTCCGAGATCCGCCCGTGGGCCGGGACGTTCGCCGAGGTGGAGCTGGTCGCCCGGCGTCTGGCGGCGGGTCTGCGCGAACGCGGGGTGGGGCCCGGCGACGTCGTCGTCATGCAGCTGCCCAACTGGATGGAGGCCGCCGCCGTGTTCTGGGCCTCGGCCCTTCTCGGGGCCGTGGTCGTGCCCGTGGTGCACTTCTACGGCGCGAAGGAGGTCGCGTACATCCTCGAGGCGACCCGCCCGAAGGCATTCTTCACGCCCGAGGTCTTCGGCCGGCAGCGGTTCCGCCCGGACCTGTGCGAGCGGGTCCCGATCGTCGGCGTGGTGGGGCGCGACTTCGACGACCTGCTCGCCGAGGAACCGATGCCGGGCGTGACACCGGTCGACCCGGACGCCCCCGCTCTGGTCGCGTTCACCTCCGGGACCACCCGCGACCCCAAAGGCGTGGTCCACAGCCACCGCACGCTCGGTTACGAGACCAGGCAGCTCGCCTCCTCCTACCCGCCGGACCGAGGGCGGCAGTTCACGGTCGCGCCGGTCGGTCACTTCATCGGCATGGTGAACGCCTTCCTGATACCCGTGCTCGACGGGACGCCCGTCAACCTGGGCGACACCTGGAACCCGGCGCAGGCCCTCGCGCTGATGCGCGGCGACGGACTGACCGTCGGCGGCGGGGCCACGTACTACATGACGAGCCTGCTCGACCACCCCGACTGCACCCCGCAGCACATCGCCCGTCTGAAGTACGCGGGCCTCGGCGGCGCGGCCGTGCCCTCGGCAGTGACGACCCGGCTGGAGTCCCTCGGCATCAGTGTGTTCCGCGCCTACGGCTCGACCGAGCACCCGTCCGTCACGTGCACGCCGTACGACGGGCCCGTCGACAAGCGCCTGTACACCGACGGCGTGCCCCTCCCCGGCGTGGAGGTGCGCCTCGCCGAGGACGGCGAGATCCTCACGCGCGGACCCGACCTCTGCCTCGGCTACACGGACCCGGAACTCACCCGGGCCGCCTTCGACGCCGACGGCTGGTACCGCACCGGCGACATCGGCTCCTTCGACGCCGACGGCTGGTTGTGCATCACCGACCGCAAGGCGGACGTAATCATCCGCGGCGGGGAGAACATCAGCGCCCTGGAGGTCGAGGAGGTGCTCCTCGGCGTGCCGGGTGTGGCGGAGGCGGCCGTGGTCGCCGTGCCGGACGCGCGGCTCGGGGAGCGGGCCGCCGCCGTCCTGCGGATGAGGCCCGGATGGCAGGTCCCGGTCCTGGCCGAACTGCGGCTCCACCTGGAACGGGCCGGTCTGGCCCGGCAGAAGTGGCCCGAGCGGATCCATGCCGTCGACGACTTCCCGCGCACCCCCAGCGGCAAGGTGAAGAAGTTCGTCCTCCGCAACCACATTGCCACTCCCACTCGGTGAGAATACGATTCTCTCAATCGGCTAAGGAGGATCTCATGCCTTCTCGTGAGCTCGCGTATCCGCTCTTCGACGCGGACAACCACCTCTACGAGACCCAGGAAGCCCTGACCAAGCACCTCCCCAAGGAGTACGACGGGGCCATCGAGTACGTGGACGTCCGGGGCCGCACCAAGATCGCGATACGCGGCCAGATCAGCAACTACATTCCCAACCCCACCTTCGACGTGGTGGCCCGCCCTGGCGCCATGGAGGAGTACTTCAAGGTCGGCAACCCCGACGGCAAGACCCGGCGGGAGATCTTCGGCGAGCCGATGCGCTCCGTCCCGGCCTTCCGCGAGCCGGCCCCGCGCCTGGCCCTGATGGACGAACTCGGCGTCCAGCGCAGCCTGATGTTCCCCACTCTGGCGAGCCTCATCGAGGAGCGGATGAAGGACGACCCGGAGCTGATCCACGCGGTCATCCACTCCCTCAACCAGTGGCTGCACGAGACCTGGGGCTTCACCTACAAGGACCGCATCTTCACGGTCCCCGTCATCACCCTCCCGATCGTCGAGAAGGCCATCGACGAGCTGAACTGGGCGGTGGAGCGGGGCGCGCGGGCCATCCTCGTCCGGCCGGCCCCCGTCCCCGGCTTCGGCGGCACCCGGTCCTTCGCGCTGCCGGAGTTCGACCCGTTCTGGAAGCGGGTCGTGGAGACCGGCGTCCTGGTCGCCCTGCACTCCTCCGACTCCGGCTACGCCAATTACGCCAACGACTGGGAGGGCCAGCGGCGCGAATTCCTGCCGTTCAAGCCCAACGCCTTCCGCCAGGTCCACGAATGGCGGCCCATCGAGGACGCGGTCACCTCCCTGATCTGCCACGGGGCGCTCTCCCGCTTCCCCGAACTGAAGATCGCGGTCATCGAGAACGGCGCCTCGTGGGTCGAGCCGGTGCTCAACAGGCTCGCCGACGTGCACAAGAAGATGCCGCACGAGTTCCAGGAGGACCCGGTCCAGGTCTTCCGGCGCAACATCCACATCAGCCCGTTCTGGGAGGAGGACATGGCCGAACTCGGCAACCTCATCGGCATCGAGCGGGTCCTGTTCGGCTCCGACTACCCCCACCCGGAGGGCCTGGCCGACCCCGTCACCTACGTCGACCACCTCTCCAAGCTCAGCGAGGAGGACAAGGCGAAGGTCATGGGCGGCAACCTGGCCCGGCTGATCGACGCATGACGTCGGCGAACGCGGGATGGCGAAGCATCCCCGAACTGGTACGGAGCGCGGCCGAGCGGTTCGGTGACGCCGAGGCCGTGGTCGACGGGGACCTGCGCCTGTCCTTCACCGAGCTGGCCGACCGGGTCCGGCGCACCGCCGGGGCGTTCGCCTCGGCGGGCATCGGGCCCGGCGACCGGGTCGCGCTGTGGGCGCCCAACTCGGCCGAGTGGATCGTCGCAGCCTTCGGCCTGCTCACCGCCGGCGGTGTCCTGATCCCGGTGAACACCCGCTTCCGCGACGAGGAGGCACACGACATCGTCGTACGCGGCGGCGCCAAGGCACTGCTGGTCCAGAACGGTTTCCTGGACCGCGAGTTCACCGCCCCGCCCGGCGTGCCCGTCATCGACATCAAGAAGGACGGCTTCCTCGCCTCCGGAGAGCCGCTGGAGCGCGAGGTCGGTGAGGAGGAACTGGCCGACATCGTGTTCACCTCCGGGACGACGGGCCGCCCCAAGGGAGTGATGACCACCCACGGGCAGACCCTGAGGCTGTACGCGGAGTGGTGCGACCTCGCACAGCTCCGGCAGGGCGACCGCTACCTGATGGTCAACCCGTTCTTCCACATCTTCGGCTACAAGGCGGGCCTGGTCGCCTCCCTCATCCGGGGCGCGACCGCGCTGCCCCTCGCGGTCTTCGACGCGGACCGGGTGCTGGAACTCGTGGAAAAGGAACGGGTGACCGTCCTGCCCGGCCCGCCGACCCTCTACCACTCCCTGCTGGAGGCGGACGCCGGACGCGACCTGTCGTCGCTGAGGGTGGCGGTGACCGGATCCGCCGACATCCCGGTGGAACTGGTGCGCCGCATCACCACGGAACTGCCCTTCACCCACCTCATGACCGGTTACGGCCTCACCGAGGCCGGCACCGTCACCGCATCCCGCCCCGGCGACCCCTACGAGGCCGTCGCCACCACCGTCGGCCGGCCATGCGAGGGCTTCGAGGTCCGCGTCGCCGACGACGGGGAGGTCCTGGTGCGCGGCTACTCCGTGATGCGCGGCTACCTCGACGACCCCGGCGCCACGGCCGAGGCGATCGACGCGGACGGCTGGCTGCACACCGGTGACCTGGGCGAACTGGACCAGGACGGGCGGCTGAGGATCGTCGGACGCAAGAAGGACATGTTCATCGTCGGCGGCTTCAACGCCTACCCGGCCGAGATCGAGAGCTTCCTGCTGGAACACCCGGCCGTCGCCCAGGCCGCGGTCGTCGGCGTGCCCGACGCACGCCTGGGGCAGGTCGGCAAGGCGTTCGTGGTGCGGCGCGGCGATATCAGCGAGCGCGAGCTGATCGCCTGGGCGAAGGAGCGGATGGCCGGCTTCAAGGTGCCCCGCCACATCGAGTTCCGCACCGGCCTGCCGCTCACCGCCACCGGCAAGGTGCTGAAGGACCGACTGCGCTGACCCCGGAACACCCGGGCCCGCCACACCTCACACAAGGACGACGCCTCGCCATGACCGACGACGCCCGCACCGCCTCCGGCATCCCGCTGAAACCCCTTTACGGCCCCGAGGACCGGTCCTTTGATCCTCCGCCCCCCGGTGCCTTCCCCTTCACCCGCGGCAATTACCCCACGGGGTACCGGGGCCGTACCTGGACCTTGCGCCAGTACTCCGGCTTCGGCACCGCGGAGGAGTCCAACCGCCGCTACCGCTACCTCCTGGACCAGGGCGGTACGGGGCTGTCGGTGGCACTCGACCTGCCCACACAGTGCGGGTACGACTCCGACGACCCGGAGTACGCGGACGAGGTCGGACGCGTCGGTGTGGCCCTCGACACCCTCGCCGACGCCGAGATCCTCTTCGACGCGATCCCCCTGGACCGCATCAGCACCAGCTTCACCATCAACGGCACCGCCGCCGTCCTGCTCGCCTTTTACGTCGCCGCCGCCGAGAAGCGCGGCATCCCGCGCGCGAAACTGACCGGCACCATCCAGAACGACGTGCTCAAGGAGTACGCCTCCCGCGGTACCTGGATCTGGCCGCCCGAGCCGTCGCTCAGGCTCATCGCGGACACCATCGAGTTCTGCGCCGCCCGGGTGCCCCGTTTCAACGCCATCTCGGTCGCCGGGGCGCATTTCAGGGACGCGGGCGCGAACGCCGTGCAGGAGATGGCGTTCACCCTCGCCGACGGGGTGACGTACTGCGAGACCGTCCTCGAGCGCGGCCGCATGACCATCGACGAATTCGCCCCGCAGATCTCCTTCTTCTTCTACACGCACGGGGACTTCTTCGAGGAGGTAGCCAAGTACCGTGCCGGACGCAGGCGTTGGGCCACGATCGTACGGGAGCGGTTCGGGGCGAAGACCGACAAGGCGTGCATGTTCCGCTTCGGCTGCGTGGCGGGCGGGGCCTCACTCTACGCGCCCCAGGCCCGCAACAACACCGTCCGTGTCGCCTACGAGGCGCTCGCCTCCGTCCTCGGCGGCGTGCAGTCGATGTTCACCGCCGCCTGGGACGAGCCGTTCGCCCTGCCCAGCGAGGAGTCGGCCACCCTCGCGCTGCGCACCCAGCAGATCCTCGCCCACGAGACGGGCGTGACACGGGTCGCCGACCCGCTGGGCGGCTCCTACTTCGTCGAGGCGCTCACCGACGCCACCGAGGAACGCATCGAGCGGATCATGGCCGACCTGGAGGCACACGGCGGCATGGTCCGCTGCATCGAGGACGGCTACCTCCAGACCCTCATCGCCGACGAGGCGTGGCGGCTGCACCGCGAGGTCGACTCGGGGGAGCGGCCGGTGGTCGGTGTCAACCGCTTCACCACCGAGGAGCCCCCGCCCGACCTCGCCACCTACGAACTCGACGCCGAGGGCCGGGAGCGGCAGCTCAAGCGGCTTGCCCGGATCAAGGCCGAACGCAGCACCGCCGACGTCCGCGCCCGTCTCGCCGACCTGAAACGCGCCGCCGAAGGAGACAGCAACCTGATGGACCCCTTGATCGACTGTGCCAACGCCTACTGCACGGTGGGCGAGACGGCCGGCGCCCTGCGCGAGGTGTGGGGCGAGTTCCGGCAGCCGGTGGTGTTCTGATGGCGCCACCGGTACGGGTCCTCGTCGCCAAGCCCGGGCTCGACGGGCACGACAGGGGGGCGAAACTCGTCGCGCGGGGACTGCGGGACGCCGGGTTCGAGGTGGTGTTCACCGGTATCCGCCGCCGTGTCGACGACATCGCCGCCACCGCCGTACAGGAGGACGTCGCCCTGGTCGGGCTGTCCATTCTGTCCGGCGCCCACCTAGCGCTGACCCGCCGCACGGTCCAGGCACTTCGCGCGGTCGGCGCCGAGGACGTCCCCGTCGTGGTCGGCGGCACCATCCCCGCCGGGGACGTGGACCGGCTGTACGAGGCCGGGGCCGCCGCCGTGTTCCCCACCGGCACGGCACTGGACGCCGTCGTGGCCGGTGTCCGCGCCCTGACCTCCACGCCCGAGGCTCTTTCGATGACAGAGGAATGACATGCGAGTCGGAGTGATGAGCGGCCCCGAACGGGGCGACGCCGCCTACAAGGCGGACCGCATGGTCGACGACGCCCGCTGGGCGGAGGAGGCCGGGTTCGACACGGTGTGGGTGCCGCAGGTGCCCACCGACTTCGACGCCCTGACGGCCGTCGCCCTGATGGGGCAGGCCACGTCACGTGTCGAACTGGGCACGGCGGTCGTCCCCGTACACGCCCAGCACCCCGTCGCCCTGGCCCGTCAGGCCATGTCCGCCCACGCGGCGGCCGGCGGGCGGCTCGCACTCGGCGTCGGCGCCTCCCACCACTGGATCGTGCGCGACATGCTCGGCATCCCCTACGAGAAGCCGGCCGCGTACACCCGCGCCTACCTGGAAGTACTGAACGCGGCCGTCGGCGGAGCGACGTCGGTGGATGTCGAGAACGACGTCTTCCGCGTCCACAACCCGCTCACCCTCGCCCCGGTCTCCACCCTGCCGGTCCTGCTGGCCGCACTGGGGCCGGTGATGCTGCGGATCGCGGGAGCGCTGACCGACGGAACCGTGCTGTGGATGGCGGACGAGCGGTCGGTGGCCGACCACGTCGTCCCGACCATCACCAAGGCGGCGCAGGAGGCGGGCCGCCCGGCCCCCCGCGTCGTGGCCGGCATCCCGGTCTGCCTGTGCGCGCCGCACGAGGTCGACGCGGCCAGGGAACGCGCCAACCGCATCCTCGGCGAGGCCGAGGTGTCCCCGAACTACCAGCGCCTGCTGGAGTACGGTGACGCGCGCGACGTCGGCGACCTGTGCGCGGCCGGCGACGAGGCGGCCATCAGGGCCCGCTTCAGGCGGTTCGCCGACGCGGGCGTGACCGATCTGTCCGTGCGCCTGCTGCCCATCGGCAGCGGGCGGGAGGAGTTGGTCGCCTCCAAGCTCCGCACCCGGGACGCGGTGGCGGCGATCGCCGCGGACTTCCGGTGAGCGGGCCGGGCCCGCTGTCCGGGCTGCGCGTCCTGGAGGTCGGGCACATCCTGGCCGGCCCGTACGCCACGATGCTGCTGGCCGACCTCGGCGCACAGGTCACCAAGATCGAACCGCCGGGTGGCGACCTGTCCCGCCGGGTCTCGGACGCCTACTTCGCCAGCCTCAACCGGGGCAAGCGCTCCGTTCGCCTGGACCTGGCCACACCGGAGGGGCAGGGACGGCTGCACGAGCTCGTGCGGGGCGCCGACGCACTCCTGGTCAACCTCAAACCGTCCGCCATTCGCCGCTACGGCCTCACCTACGAGAGTCTGAAGCCCTGGAACGAGCGGCTGGTGTGTGTAGCGCTCACCGGCTGGGGCATGGACGCGGGTGACGAACCAGCTTTCGACTACGTCGTCCAGGCCGCCACCGGCATCGCCGCGCTCACGGGCGAGCCCGACGGCCCGCCCCAGCTGCCGGGCTACTCCTCCGCGGACAACTCGGCAGGCCTCGCCGCCGCCCTCGGCCTGCTGGCGCAGGTCGTCTCCGGGCGGGGCGGCCAGGTCGACGTCTCCCTCCGGGACGTGATGCTCTCCCAGCTCAACTACCACGCGTCCGCCTGGCTCAACGACGGCGCGGCACCGCGCCGTCTCGGCGGGGCCCACGCCTACTACGTCCCCGCACAGCTCTTCCCGACCGCCGACGGCCACCTGGCCCTGTTCATCACCCACGACGGCTTCTGGCGCGCGTTCGCGACCGAGGCGGGCATCGAGGGCCACACCACGATGGCCGAGCGCGCGGCCCACCGCGACGAGGTGGTCGCCGCGGTGACGAAGGCCCTCGCCGCGGACACGGCGGTGGGCTGGGAGGCCCGGCTGCGCCCGCTGCTCGTGCCCGCCGCCGCCGTGCGCACCCTGCCCGAGGCCCTCGCCGAGGCACCCGGCGCGGTGGTGGAGGCGGGCGGCCACCGGCTGATCGGCAGCCCGGTTCGTATCGCCGGATACGAACCGGAGTACGGGGCGCCGCCACAGCTCGGCGAACACGGGGATGCCGTCTGATCCGAGGCTCGCAGCAGCGCAACCGGTGACTGCCCGCTGTCTTGTCGGCCCACCCCGCTGGTCACGTGGTCATGTCCGACCGCAGATCTGCCGTTGGCCAGGTGGAGCCGCGCCTCAACCGGTCGTCCGACTAGGACTTATCCAACGTGGTGTGCTCTGGCTCAATCGGCCGGAGGTCAGTTACATCATTGTCGGTACTGTGATTCCGGGGATGTGTCATGTGGTTGAACGTATCGAATGAGGAACTGCCCGCGAAGGAGCAGTTGCCTTTTTGGGCCGAGTTAGTTTCCCGCGAACTGGCACCACTCACCCTGAGCGGCGCGAGCGCCGCAGAGGACTTTCCCGCACGGGCCTCGGTGCTGGACCTCGGCTCGGTACGTGTGGCCGCGTTCGACACCCCACCCGGCCACATCAAACGCACCCGGGTGGACATCCAGCGAGCTGACCCGGGTACGTACCAGCTGACCTTCGTTTCCGGCAGCCCGCTGTGGGTCAGCCAGCAGCGTCAGGACTCCGGACTGGTGCTCGACGACATGGTGCTTTTCGACATCTCGTACCCGTTCGAGGGAGCGGTGCCTGACAAAGGCCGCCATGCCCAGGTGGTCATAGTGCAGTTGCCACGCGAGGAACTGCCGCTTCCACTGGACAAGGTCCACAGGCTGCTCGCCCAGCCCTTGTCGGCCCGCACCGGTATGGGTGCGATCCTCGCCCGGTTCATGACCACATTGGACACCTACGGCCCCGACTGCGACCCGCGTGATCTGAGCCGATTAGGGAGCACGGTGCTCGACCTGGCGGGCGCATGCTTGGCCCAGTGCCTCGGAGCTTACGACGACCTTCCGGCCGAGACCCGCCAGCAGGCCGTGCTGGCGCGTGTCAACGCCTTCATCGACCACAATCTCGGTGATCCGGACCTGGGGCCGTCGGGGATCGCGGAACACCACCACATCTCCGTGCGCTCCCTGCACACGCTCTTTCAGCAGCAGGGGGAGACTGTGGCAGCATCGATACGCCGGCGCCGTCTGGAACGCTGCTACGCCGACCTCACCGATCGACGACTGCAGCGGCACTCGATCAGCGCCATCGCCGCGCGGTGGGGTTTTCTGCGCCCGGCGGACTTCAGTCGCGCATTCCGAGCCGCGTACGGCGTGGCCCCCAGAGAGTTCCGGAAGTCAGCGCTGCGCATTCGGGCGAAGGCGCAGTGAGCCGCATCGAGCAACAAGTATCGCCGCACGCATCGCCAACTCGCGGCCAGCGGAGCGCGCCACCATGTGAGGGCGCAAAGGGGAACATGGGCGCGCCGGCCCCGTGCCTGCCGCCCTTTGCCCAACTGGTCACAACAGGAGTGCTGCGCCACATGAGCATCAGAACAACACTCCCGACAAGAAGAGGAACATCCATGCGAAAACTGCTAGCCGTGTTCGCCGGTGTCGCTGCGCTCGCAGCGACACTTGCCGGACCGAACGTCGCAAGCGCGTCCGAGACCCGCTTCACCGAAGTTGCCGGGGTCGAGGGACTGTACAGGGTGACTGGAACCAGCGGTGACAGCATCGCGCAGGCCGCCTACGACCGTTGTGGGGCGGGTACGTGCTTCTTCCAGCACTACCAGGGCGAAGGGCTCTTCTGGGTCGTCCCCAGCTGTGGACGGCACCATCTTCCCGGTTACCTGGACGGCAAGTCGACCTCGGCCTGGAACAGGACCCCGACCCCCGTCATCCTTTACGACGGCACCTACACCGGGCGGCTGGGAACCATGCCGGGGTGGTTCAAGGGCGACCTGAACCCCAGCCACGACAACAAGCTGAGCTCCGTCGACGCGGCTTGCTGAAAGCCATTTCCCTGTCGTGAGTGAGGCGCTGGTCTGCTTCGGTCACTGAAACTCACCGCGAAAATTCACAACGGATTTGGCACAGTCAGGGCGGCCACGGGTTTTGCGTCGTGGCCGCCCCCATGCCTTACCTCAGACGGCCTCGACCTGCGGCATCCATCCCAGAAACGACCGTCCGGTTCACGGCCGTGGGCCTTCGGCGCGGTCGGCGGCGGGCCCAGGGTGAAGGCCCTGAACGCCTGCCTGCGCCGGTTGCGCAGCGGCGAGCCACTCGAGGGTTGCGAGGTACCTGCGCGGATTCCGGCCTCCTGCGCGGAGACCGTCTTCCGGCGCTTCGAGGGCACCCCGAGCACGCGCTTCGGCAGGGTCCGCAATGATCACGCACGCTTGCTCTACGCCGCCGCGGCCGCCACCGGAGGCGGCGGGGCCGGATGGCTGCTGCGACTGTTCCTCGGGGAGGAAGCAGCAGATATCTCCTTCGGTCAAGTGCATCATCGCGCGTACGAAGCCGGCAGCTGTGCCCAGACCCGTGTCCTTCCCGACCGCGGACCCGTCCCGCTTTCGGGACACTGGAACCGTGATGCACGGGCCGCATGAACGAGCCGGACCGGGGTTCTCGAGAGCTATTTGGTCGGGAACCGCAACCCGCCGTCCAGGCGCACCACTTCACCATTGAGGTAGTCGTTCTCGCACAGGTGCTGCACCAGTGCGGCGTACTCCTCGGGCCGTCCCATCCGCCGCGGGTGCGGCACCTGAGGCCCCCAGTACGCTTCCAACTGGTCGCCCGCCTTGCCGTAGGCCGGGGTGAGGACGGTGCCGGGGGCGACGGTGACGACGCGGATGCCGAGGGGGGACAGGTCGCGGGCCGCGACCAGGGTCATCGCCGACACGCCACCCTTCGCCGCCGCGTAGGGAAGCTGGCCGACCTGTCCCTCGTACGCCGCGATGGACGACGTGGTGACGATGACGCCGCGTCCGCCGTCGTCGTCGAAGGGTGCCGTGCGTCCGATGGCCTCGGCGGCGAGCCGGAGTATGTTGAAGACTCCGGTCAGATAGACGTCGACGGTCGTGCGGAAGCCTTCCAGCCCCAGGGCGGAGCCGTCCTTGCCGACGAGCCGCCCGCCGCTCGCGGGCCCGCCGTGGCAGTCCACCGCGATGCGGAGCGGGCCGGTCCTTGCGGCCTCGTCGACCGCGACCCGGACGGAGTCCTCGTCCGTCGCGTCGGTACGGACGTAGCGCACCCCCAGTTCCGCCTCCAGGGCCTTGCCCTTGTCGTCGGCGAGATCCGCGACCACGACCCGGGCGCCCGCCGCGTGCAGGCGCCGGACCGTCGCCTCGCCCAGCCCGCCCGCTCCGCCCACCACCAGGGCAGCACAATCGTCGATGCGCACGGCATTCCCCTCCCTTGCGAGTATGGATCTGAGTGTAGGAGAATGTCATTCTCATGAACATAGCCGTGATCCTGGAAATGGCAGCCTCGGCGGAAGACCGGCCGGCCGTCACCGCAGGCGACCGCACGATCTCCGCCTCCGAACTCCAACGCCTCGCGCACCACGCGGCCGAACGCTTCCGTGGCCGCACCGCCGTCCTCTACCTGGGAGCGAACCACCTGGCCTACCCGGTCGCCCTGTTCGGCGCCGCACTGGCCGGGGTCCCCTTCGTCCCCCTCAACTACCGTCTCGCCGAGGAGCAGTCGGCCGCGCTGATCGAACGGCACCCTGGCGCCGAGGTGCTGAACCCGGCCGACCTCGACGGGCTGCTCGCGGACCCCGGCGACGCCGAGTGGTCGCCCGCGCCGCAGGACCAGGACGCCATCGCGGTGATCCTCTACACCAGTGGCACCACCGCCGCCCCGAAGGCGGCCCTGCTCCGTCACCGCCACCTGCTCGCCTACGTCTTCAACACCCAGGACTTCGGGGTGGCCGACCCGAACGACGCCAGTCTGGTGGCGCTCCCGCCGTACCATGTCGCCGGCCTGATGAACCTGCTCACGAACCTGTACGCCGGTCGCCGCGTCGTCTACCAGGCCGTCTTCCAGCCGGCCGAATGGCTGGCGACCGTGCGGCGCGAGGGCGTCAGTCACGCCATGGTCGTACCGACCATGCTGGCGCGGGTGACCACCGAGCTGGGGGACGCGCGGGCGGACGTGCCCACGCTGCGGAACCTCGCCTACGGCGGCGCGCGCTGTCCCCGGCCGGTGGTGGAGCGTGCCCTGCGGCAGTTCCCGGACACCGGCTTCGTCAATGCCTACGGGCTGACGGAGACTGCCTCCTCCGTGTGTGTGCTGGGTCCCGACGACCACTGGCAGGCGGTCGCCTCGGACGACCCCGAGGTGCGTGCGCGGCTGGGCTCGGTGGGGCGTGCGCTGCCCGGTGTCGAGGTCGAGATCCGCGACGAGGACGGAACGTCGCTGGGCCCTGGAGAGACGGGGCTCGTCTTCGTGCGCGGCGCCCAGATCTCGGGCGAGTACGAGGGCGCGGGCGGCCCCGGCGGGGACGGATGGTTCGCAACCCGGGACCGCGGCCGGCTGGACAAGGAGGGCTACCTGTTCCTCGAAGGCCGCGCGGACGACACCATCATCCGGGGTGGGGAGAACATCGCGCCCGCCGAGATCGAGGACGTCCTGCTCCAGTACCCGGGGATCCAGGAAGCCGCCGTGCTCGGACTGCCTGACCCGGAATGGGGCCAGCGGCTGGTCGCGGTGCTCGTCGGCGCGGGGGACCCGGAGGAGATCCGGTCCTTCGCCAAGGGGCGCCTGCGGTCGTCGAAGACCCCGGACACCGTCGTCTTCCGCTCCGAACTGCCCCGCACCGCCACGGGCAAGCTGCTGCGCCGCACCCTCGTTGCCGAGCTCGCCGAACCGGAGGAGACCAGCGATGCCTGAAGCCGTACTCGTCGCCGCCCTGCGCACCCCCATCGGCACCGCCTTCAAGGGCAGCCTGCGCGACACCACCGCCCACGAACTGGCCGACCGGATCGTCACGACGGTCGCGGAGGGCCTCGACCCCGGCCTGGTGGACGACGTGGTGCTCGCCGAGTCCCACTACGGCGGCGGCGTCATCGCCCGCCACGCCGCGCTGACCGCCGGCCTGACCCAGGTGCCCGGACTCGCCCTGAACCGGCACTGCGCCGCCGGCCTGTCGGCGGTGCAGACCGCCGCCGCCTCGGTACGTGCCGGGATGGACCGGCTCGTGCTCGCCGGCGGAGTCAACTCCGCATCCACCGCGCCCAAGTTGTCCTTCCGAGGTGTCGATGGCCCCTGGGTGCCCCCGTCCCACCCGGACCGCGCGGACGCCCCCAACCTCGACATGTCGGTCACCGTGGGCTGGAACACCGCGGTGCGCGCCGGCATCACCCGCGAGGAGATGGACGCCTGGGCGCTGCGCTCCCACCGCAACGCCGTCCGCGCGCTGGACGAGGGCCGCTTCAAGGACGAGACCGTGCCCGTCGAAACCTCCCGCGGACCCTTCGAGGCCGACGAGCACCCGCGCCGCGACACCAGCGCGGAACGCCTCGCCGCCCTCAAGCCGCTCCATCCGGAGATCGAGGGCTTCTCCATCACCGCCGGCAACGCCTGCGGCGCCAACGACGCCGCGGCCGCGGTCGCCGTGGCGGACGCGAGCCTCGGTCTTCCGGCCCTGGCCACCGTCCGGTCCTGGGCCTCGGTCGCCGCCGACCCCGCCGAGACCGGCCTCACTCCCGTCCTGGCCATTCCGAAGGCGCTGCGGCGGGCCGGCCTCACCCTTGCCGACGTCGACCTCTTCGAGATCAACGAGGCCTTCGCGTCGGTGGCCGTCGCCGCCGTCCACCGTCTCGGCCTCGACCCGGACGCCGTGAACGTCAACGGCAGCGGCTGCTCCCTCGGTCACCCGGTCGCGGCGACCGGCACCCGCATGGTCGTCACCCTCGTCCACGAACTGCGCCGCAGGGGCGGGGGAGTGGGCGTCGCCGCCATGTGCGCCGGGGGCGGGATGGGTTCGGCGCTGGTGCTGGAGGTGGCCGCCCCCTGAGCCCGGGCGCCTCCGGCGGAGGTCAGGTGAACCGCAGCAGGGCCTCCTGGGCGTAGGACGCGACCAGGAGGCCCTCCTCTGTCAGCACGTCGCCGCGCCCGAAGCACCGCCCGTGCGCTGCCGACGGGCTGTGCTGGCGCAGCAGGAGCCACTGTCCGCTGTCGAAGGACCGGTGGAACCAGACGGTGTGCGAGGTGACCGCCGACACGAACGTCGTGCCGGCGTCGGCCTGCGTGACGCCGGCCACCGGCCGCAGCGCGGTGCCGATCGGGGTGAGGTCGGTGGCGTACGAGACGAGGGCGGGAACAGTGGCCCGGGGTGCCTCTGGGACGCGTGTCCACAGCTCGTGCACGGGTGGTTCCGCCTTCTCGGTGTCGAGGTCGGTCGCCGCCCGTGACTCCCACGGCAGCAGGCCGAGGTCCACCCGGCGTTCCGGGCCGGGCAGCGCGGCGGGCGGATCGGCCGACTGGCGGTGCGGCCCGTCCTCCCAGGTGTGCAGGCTCGCACTCGCCACCGCGATCACCCCGTGCTCCTGCCGCGCGGTGAGCCGCACGGTCGCGAACGTGCGCCCTTGCTGCGGCACGTCCGTCCCGTAGCGCACCGGCTCCCCGGTACGGCCCTCGCGCAGAAAGTGGGTGTGCAGGGATTTCAGATCCTTGCCGGTCGCGGACAGGGTCGCCGCGCGGGCGAACTGGGCCAGGAGCTGTCCGCCGAACAGCCGCCGGTAGTCCAGCAGTTGGGAGCGGCCCTCGTAGGTGTGCTCGTCCAGGGCGGTCAGATCGAGGCAGCCGAGCAGGTCGTGCCAGCGGTCGGTGGTCACGGGGCTCTCCTCACAGGTCGACCAGGCGTGGTGTCCGGCCCTCGCGCAGCAGCAGCGTGCCCGCCTCACGCGTCAGGTCGCGGGCCGAGCCGAGCAGGCCGTCCAGGACCAGGGCACGTCTGACATGCCGGTGCAGCTCGTGTTCGGCGGTGAAGCCGATGCCTCCGAGCGCCTGCTGACAGTGCCGGGCCGCGGTGAGGGCGGCCCGTCCGGCGGCGGCCTTGGCCAGCAGGGCGGACGCGTCGTCGTCCCCCGCCGCGGTCAGCGTCGCCTCGGCGCCCTCCAGAGCGACGTAGGTCTCCGCCATTCGGTGCCGCAGTGCCTGGAAGGAGGCCAGCGGGCGGCCGAACTGGTGCCGGTCCAGGACGTGCCGACGGGCCAGCGCGAGCATCGCCCGCCCTGTCCCGAGCAGCCACCAGCCCAGCGCCCGGCGTCCGTCCGCCACGGCCACGGGGCTGCCGACGGGTGCCCGACGCAAGGGGAGTTCGGGGTCCAGGGCCCCGCAGTTCGCGCTGTCGTCCCGTACCCACTCCACCCATGTCCCGCCCGTGTACGGCAGCGGCAGCGTCCAGCCCGGTGGGCTGCCCGTCTCGCGCAGCACCACGTCGTTGAGGACGGAGGCGTGCGAGCCCGTCTCGCCGAGCAGCCGGAAGACCAGCGGGACCGACGTGCCGGGCTCCTCGGCCAGCATCTGGGGCCATCCGAGGTCGGCCAGGGCGGCGTCCAGAGCCGTGCCCGACGCCCCCGTCATCGTCTTGCGCAGGACCTCTTCCAGCAGCGCCCGTTCGTCGGCGTCCATGGTGGTCACTCCTTCCCCAGGTCCAGCAGTCGGCGGGCGACGATGTTGCGCTGGATCTCCGCGGTGCCGCCGTAGATGGTCGCCGCGCGCGAGTAGAGGTATTCCGTGCGCCACGCGTCCTCGTCGGACAGTTCGACGGTTCCGGGCAGCAGGTCGCGCGCGGTGTCGTAGAGCCGTTGCTCGGCGGTGGCGAGGAGGATCTTGTCCACGGACGTCTCCGGCCCCAGCCGACCGGCCCGGGCCGGCGTCCGCTGGGTGAGCGCCGAGCGACAGCGCGCGGTGTGCAGGTCGAGCCAGGCGGCGCCGAGCGAGTGGGCGTCCGGTTCGCAGTCGTCCGCGAGGAGCCGGTCGAGGCGGCGGTGCAAGTGGGCGATGCGGTGCCAGAAGCAGGTGGAACGCTCGTGCGGCAGCAGGTCCATGGCCAGACGCCAGCCGTCGCCCGGTGCGCCGAGCAGCCGGTCTCCCGGGACCCGTACGTCGTCCAGGAACACCTCGGCGAACTCGTCGACGCCGTGCATCGTGCGCAGCGGCCGTACGGTGATGCCGGGGGAGTCCATGTCCACGAAGAAGGCGCTGATGCCGTCGTGCCCGGGCCCGCCGGTGCGGGCCAGCAGTACGCAGCGGGCCGCGTACTGGGCGAGGCTCGTCCACACCTTCTGACCGGACACCGCCCACCCGTCCCCGTCGCGCACCGCCCGCGTGGACAGCGAGGCCAGGTCACTGCCCGAGCCCGGCTCGGAGAAGCCCTGGCACCACTGTTCCCGGCCGCGCAGCAGACGAGGCACCATCTCCGCGGCCAGCGCCGGCGGTGCGTAGTCGATCAGGGTGGGCACCAGGACCTCGACCATCGACCAGATGCCGGGCTCGGCCAGGTCACGGGAGGCGACCTCCTCGCCGAGCACGGCCCGCAGCACATCGGGCCCGCCCAGCCCACCCACTTCGCGCGGCCAGCCGTACCGCATCCACCCCGCCTCCCACAACGCCCGGCGCACCCGGGCGAGCTGGGCCACCTGGGCGTCGAGGCCGTGGTCGGCACCGGACAGGTCGTGACCGTCCAGCCAGGCCCGCAACTCCCGCCGGAAGTCGGTGACGTTCATGAACGCGAACGCTCGAAGGCGTGCGGGCGGCCCGAGTCGTGGTCGCCACTGCGCCGGATGAAGGTCATGGCGCGGGTGCGCAGCCGCCATCCGTCGCCGGTGCGCATGTAGGTGTCGTTGTAGTAGCCGATGCGCATCGCGTGCTCCGAGTGCTCCACGAAGCACAGCGGTTGCGTACCGGTGGCCGTGTCACCGTCCAGTTCGATCACGGGCGTGCCCACGAGGAACAGGCCCTTGGGAGCCGCGGCGATCAGCGCCGGGAACTCGTCGAGCGGATAGGTGTCGCCGAACGCGCTGTAGGCGCCGTCCGGGGTGAACACGCCGAGCACCCGGTCCAGGTCACCGCGGGTCATGGCCACCGCGTAACGCGCCAGCAGTTGCTCGATCTCCACCACGTCGTCGGTAGGACTCAACGGAACCGCCTCTCTCGTCGCCCGCCTCGTGCGAGAACGGGATTCTCGTTGATGAGTATCATGTCCGGATGGTTGATTCTCCAATAGGGAGAAGCTAGTTTCCAACTCATGGATCAGTTCCTGGCCTTCACGGTGGTGGGCCTGAGCACCGCCGCGATCTACGCAGTGATCGGCAGCGGCCTGGTACTCACCCACACCACGGCGGGCGTCTTCAACTTCGCCCACGGCGCGGCCGGCATGCTCGCCGCGTTCTCCTACTGGCAACTGGCCGTCGGCTGGGGCTGGCCCGTGCCGATCGCCCTCGCCACCGTGCTGCTCGTCCTCGCACCCGGCTTCGGCCTGCTGGTGGAGCGGGTGCTGATGCGCCCGGTCCAGGCTCTCGGCGAGGCGGAACGCCTCGTCATGACCGTGGCTCTGCTCACCGGGTGCATCGCCCTGGCCCGCTGGGTCTGGGACCCGAACACCGCCCGCCCGCTCTCCCCGTTCTTCACCGACCGCTCGGCGATCCGCCTCGGACCGGCCTCCGTCACCTGGCACCAGACGGTCACCATGGCCGTCGCGGTCGCCGTCGCCGCCGCCCTCTGGTTCCTGCTCCACCGCACTCGGGCCGGCACCGAGATGCGCGCCTCGGTCGACGACCGCGCCCTCGCCTCCCTCAACGGAGCCGACCCACAGCGGGCTGCCCGCCTCGCCTGGATCCTCGGCATCCAGCTCGCCGCCGTCGGCGGCATCCTCATCGCGCCCACCGTCGCGCTCGACGCCCAGCAGCTCTCCCTGCTCATCGTCAGCGCCTACACCGCCGCCGTCTTCGGCAGGCTGCGCAGCCTGCCGCTCACCTTCCTCGGCGCGGTCGCCATCGGCCTCCTCGAGGCCTACCTCACCGGCTACCTGCCGCGCAACGACTACCTGCCCGGCCTGCGCCTGGCCGCCCCCGCCCTGCTGCTCCTGCTGGCCCTGCTCGCCTTCCCGCACCGCCGGTTGCGCGGACGCGACCGCCGACTGGTCCGAGTACCGCTGCCGACAGCGCGCGGCAGCCTCGTCTTCGCGGGCAGTGTCCTGGTCCTCGCACTCGTCCTGGTCACCGTCCTGACCGAGGACGCCGTCATCTCCTACGGCACGGTCTTCTCCCTGGGCATCATCGCCCTCTCCTACGTCCCATTGGCGGGTTTCACCGGACAGATATCGCTGTGCCAGCTGTCGATCGCGGGGATCGGGGCCGTCGTGTGGGGACACCTCGGCGCGCACGGCGAGTTGTGGGCCCTGCCCGTCGCCGTGCTGGTCGCGGGGGCCGTGGGCGCGGTCGTCGCCGTGCCCGCGCTGCGTCTGTCCGGCGTCTACCTGGCGCTCGGCACCGCCGCCTTCGCCGTCATCCTCGACCGCTGGATCTTCACCCTCCCCGCCTTCGACGTGCTCGGTGTCCGCATCTCCCTGTTCGACCAGGGCTCCGTAGCCGTTACCGGGCCCGACCTGTTCGGCTGGCATCTGGCATCGCCCGCTCAGCTCCTGCTCCTCGCCGCCGTACTCCTCGCCGCCTCCTCGCTCGCCGTGGCCGCGCTGCGCCGGGGCCGCTTCGGGCGCCGGCTGATCGCCCTGCGCGACAGCGAGGCCGCCTTCGCCACGCTCGGGGGGCGGCTGCTCGGCGCCAAGGTCGCCGTCTTCGCCCTGTCGGCGGGCCTCGCGGGCCTCGGCGGGGCCCTCTACGGCATGCAGCTCCAGACCGTCACCGCCGAACAGTTCAGTCTCGTCGCCGGGCTGCCGATCTTCCTCGTCGCGGTCGTAGGAGGGCTCGGAGCCGTGGGCACGGGCCTGTTCGCCGGCCTCGCCTTCGTCGTCCCGACCCAGCTGTTGACGGAGCTCGGATCGTGGGCGCACGACCTCTCCGCGCTCCTCATCGCCCTCGCCGGCATGGGCCTCGCCCACAGCCCGGCCGGAGTCGTCCCCCGGATGCACACCGAGTGGGCACGACTCGCCCGCGACCGCACGCTGTTCCCCGTCCTGCTCGGCGTGCTCGGCCTGTGCTGGCTGCTCGCCGCCACGGACACGGCCGACGGCGGTTTGCTGCTCGGCGTGTCCCTCGTGACCGCCCTCGCGCTCAATGCCCACGCCTCGGCAGGCGGAAAGAGGGATCACGATGTCCCCGTGGAGTGGTGGGGCCTTCGCCACCCTTGGCGGCCCGAGGACAAGGAGGTGCTGAGCCGTGCCACTGCTGCGAGCTGAGGAGGTGAGCGTCTCCTTCGGAGGCCGCCGCGCGTTGGACACGGTGACCCTGGACGCCGAGGCGGGACGCGTCACCGGGCTCATCGGACCGAACGGAGCGGGCAAGAGCACGTTGTTCGACGTCGTCTGTGGACTGCGTCGACCCGGCACCGGCCGCGTGCTGCTGGACGGCCGCGACGTCACCCGCGAGGGCCCGGCCCGCCGAGCCCGGCGCGGGCTGGCCCGCACCTTCCAGCATCTGGAGCTGTTCGGTCGGCTCACCGTCCGGGACAACCTGCTCGTCGCCGCCGAACTCGGCTCCGGCCGACGCCACGCGGCCCGTACGGCGGACCGGGTGCTGGACCGCCTCGCTCTGACGGACCTCGCCGACGCGCCCGCCGATGCCCTGCCCACCGGAGCCGCCCGGCTCGTCGAGGTCGCCCGCGCGCTCGTCCTGGAACCGAAGGTCCTGCTCCTGGACGAACCCGCCGCCGGGCAGGACAGCGAGGAGACCGGCCGCTTCGCCGGCCTGCTGCGCTCCCTCGCCGCGGAGGGCACCGCCGTCCTGCTCGTCGAACACGACATGAGCCTGGTGATGACCGTCTGCGACACGGTCCACGTCCTCGACCTGGGCACCGTCGTCGCGAGCGGCCCGCCCGCCCGCATCCGCCACGACGCGACGGTGCTCGCGGCCTACCTGGGGGAGGAGTGAGCGTGGGAGCCACCGGTGTACCGCTCCTCGAACTGAGCGGTGTGCGCGCGGCGTACGACGGGATCACCGTGCTGCACGGTGTGGACCTCGCCGTCCGCCCCGGCCAGATCGTGGCCCTGCTCGGGCCCAACGGAGCCGGCAAGACCACGACCCTGAAGGTCGCCGCCGGAGTCCACCCGGCAAGCGGCGGCCGACTCCTCCTGGGCGGCCGGGAGGTCACCGGAGCCCGCACCGTGGACCTCGCCCGCGCCGGCGTCTGTCTCGTGCCCGAAGGCCGGGGCGTCTTCCCCAACCTCTCGGTGCGCGACAACCTCTGGATGATGACCTGCGCCGGGCGCGCCCGGGACGAGATCGAGGACACCGCCTACGCACGCTTCCCCGTACTCGCCGACCGGCGCGCCCAACCCGCCGGCACCCTCTCCGGCGGCGAACAGCAGATGCTCGCCCTCGCTCGCGGGCTCACCACCGACCCCGCCGTCCTGCTGCTGGACGAACTCTCCATGGGCCTGGCCCCGCTGATCGTGGCCGACCTGTACGAACGGGTGGCGGACATCGCCCGTCAGGGCGTCGCCGTCCTTGTCGTCGAGCAGTTCGCCACCGCCGTACTGAAGATCGCCGACCACGCCGCAGTGCTCGCGCGCGGCCGCATCCCCTGGCAGGGGCGCCCCGACGGCTCCCTGCAAGCCGAACTCTCCTCCTACTACCTGGGGAGCGCCTCATGACCTCCAGCCCCGCCCCGGAGCCGCGCGCGGAACGGTTCGTCCGCGAACTGGCCCAGCTGAAGATCCCGGACCCCGCGGCCGCCCGCGCCGCCCTGTGGCTCCGCCTGGGCGGGCTGCTGATGGTAGTGGGGCTCGTGCTCGGTGCCGTCGCCTTCCCCCTGGCCCACGGCACCGACAACTCCCTCGCGCAGGGCGACGCCCTCGCCATCGGCCTCGGCGGGATCACCGCCGCGGTGGTCGGCGCGGCGCTCTTCCTGCGCTACTCGCTCACCGGCTTCCTGCGCTTCTGGCTGGCCCGCCAGTCCTACGACCTCGAACTGCTGGGGGAGCGGCTCACCGCCGCGTCCCCGGCGACCGCACTACCGGAAGGAGATCCGCGCAATGGCGTCCCCCGCACCGACCCCGCGCCCCGGTGACCAACTGGCCTCCGCCACCGGCACCACCCGGGTCATCGTCATCAGGGCCCCGCAGCAGGCGGACGGCCCGATCGAGTGCGGCGGCAGCCCCATGGTCCCCGCCGCGCAGGCCCCCGCCCCGGCACCGGCCGGCGACGCCCCGGGCACCCTCATCGGCAAGCGGTACGTGGACGCCGCCGACACCCTCGAACTGCTGTGCACCGCCTCCGGATCCGGCCCCCTCACCTACGCCGGGCAGCCGCTGACCATCAAGGCGCCCAAGGCGCTGCCCGCCTCGGACTGAACCCGCCCCGAGCCCAAGGAGAGTCGCCATGAACCGCGACGACATGATCCTCATCAGCGTCGACGACCACATCATCGAGCCGCCCGACCTCTTCGCCAACCACCTGCCGGACCGTTACAAGAAGGACGCCCCGCGGATGGTCCACCGCGACGACGGCACCGACGTCTGGCAGTTCCGGGACAACTCGGTCGGCAACGTCGCCCTCAACGCGGTCGCCGGCCGTCCGAAGGAGGAGTACGGCATGGAACCGCAGGGCCTGGACGAGATCCGGCCCGGCTGCTACGACGTGGACGAGCGGGTCGCCGACATGAACGCGGGAGGCGTCCTGGCCCAGATGAACTTCCCCTCCTTCCCCGGGTTCTCCGCCCGGATGTTCGCCACCGAGGACTCCGACTTCTCCCTCGCCCTGGTGCGCGCCTACAACGACTGGCACATCGACGAGTGGTGCGGCGCCCACCCCGGCCGGTTCATCCCGATGGCGCTCCCCGCGATCTGGGACGCCGAACTGTGCGCCCAGGAGATTCGCCGGGTCGCCGACAAGGGCTGCCACTCGCTGACCTTCCCCGAGAACCCGGTCCCGCTCGGCTACCCCAGCTTCCACACCGAGTACTGGGACCCGGTATGGCGGGCCCTCACCGACTGCGGCACGGTGATGAACCTGCACATCGGCTCCTCCGGCCGCCTCGCCATCACCGCCCCCGACGCCCCGCCGGACGTCATGATCACCCTCCAGCCGATCAACCTGGTCCAGGCCGCCGCCGACCTGATCTGGTCCCGCGTCCTCAAGGAGTACCCCACCGTCAAGATCGCCCTGTCCGAGGGCGGCACCGGCTGGATCCCGTACTTCCTCGACCGCATCGACCGCACCTTCGAGATGCACGCCACGTGGACGCTCCAGGACTTCGGCGGCAAGCTGCCGTCCGAGGTCTTCCGCGAGCA
Organism: Streptomyces sp. WG7; assembly: GCF_049975785.1. Classification (NCBI taxonomy): domain Bacteria; kingdom Bacillati; phylum Actinomycetota; class Actinomycetes; order Kitasatosporales; family Streptomycetaceae; genus Streptomyces; species Streptomyces sp. WG7. The sequence goes on along the minus strand of NZ_JBNGGE010000006.1, from coordinate 66,724 downwards.
CTTCCTCACCTGCTTCATCTCCGACCCCATCGGGGTGAAGCTGCGCCACGACATCGGCGTCGACAACATCTGCTGGGAGGCCGACTACCCGCACAGCGACTCGATGTGGCCCGACGCCCCCGAGGAACTGCACGAGGTGCTGACGGCCAACGAAGTGCCGGACGCCGAGATCGACAAGATGACCCACCAGAACGCGATGCGCTGGTACTCCTTCGACCCCTTCGCGCACGTCCCGCGCGAGCAGGCCACAGTGGGCGCGCTCCGCAGGGCCGCCGGTGGGCACGACGTCTCGGTGAAGCCGCGCAGCAAGCAGGCGGCCGTCGCCCCGCAGGAGAAGCTGGCCAACTACCGCAGGAAGGCCGCGGCCGCACTGGCTGCGTCACGGGACTGAACCGCACTCGGACGAACCGGCTGGTGCGCCGCCGAACCACCGAACCGGGTCGGTGGTGCACCGGCGTCCCGAGGTTGCCCCAACCGCCGAGACCCGGGCGCACGAGGCCCTCTGGACGATCACTTGAGAAACGAGGGCGATCTCCTGCCTGAGGATGAGCCCGCAGACGCGGCGGCCCCCATTCACCGGGCGCATTTGGCACGTCGGTCGGCACGGCGCCGGCCCGAGGCGACTCTCAGAGTTGTTCCGCTGTGTGCGGGCGCGGCCAGGGCATCCCGTGGAGGCGTTCGATGCCGGAGTTGAAGCGTCGGAGGTAGTGGGCGAAGGCGGCGATGTCTTCCTCCGGCCAGTCGGCCATGATGCGGTCCAGGCTGGCGACCAGGCCCGTGCGTTCCTCGTCGAGGCGCCTTTCACCTTCTTCCGTGATGCGGAACTTGCGGGCCATGCCGCCTTCCGGGTCGGGGATGCGCTCGACCAGACCGGCGCGCATGGCGGCCGCGGTCTGCCGGTTGAGAGTGGACGCGTCTAGCCCGAAGGCGTCGCCCAGCTGTCCGATCGACATCGGGCCCTGCGTGCGGATCCGGCTGAGCAGAATGTAGGCGCTGCGGTCCAGGGCGCTGCCGGTGCGGCGGCCCTTTCCCTTGTGCAGATGCATGTAGCGGCTCAGCAGCATCTGCTCGAACTCCACCTGCTCCGTGGCCCTGTCCGCGGTGTTCACGTGTCCTCTTCTCTGCGATGCGACTCCTCCGAGCTCACTCGAGGCCATCATATGCGCCAGCCATGTAATGTGGTGGGTACATAGAGTGTGTATGGTGCACAATGTGGCCGAGTGCCGCGCTCTCAATTGACTTCGTAGAGGAGCTCCACCATGGACGGCCCCCAGCCGACCACTCGCTCAGGCGCTGTCGTCGCCACGCTCGCGCTGGCGGGCACCGTGGCCGCGATCATGCAGACCCTGGTCACCCCGCTCATCGCGGACATGCCGCAGATCCTGGGCACGAACCCGTCGAACGCCGCCTGGGTGGTCACTGTCACGCTGCTCGTCGCGGGGGTGTGCGTCCCCATCTCAGGGCGCCTCGGCGACCTGATGGGCAAGCGCCGGATGCTGCTCGTCTGTGCCGTCCCGCTCGTGGCGGGCTCGGTGGTCTGCGCGCTCGCCTCGTCCGTTGTGCCGATGATCGTCGGCCGCGGTCTGCAGGGAATGGGTATGGGCATGGTGCCCTTGGGTATCGCGCTGCTGCGTGACGTCGTCCCGCAGGAGAAGCTGAGCGGCTCCATCGCCCTGGTCAGCGCCTCCATGGGCATCGGCGGCGCGATCGGCCTCCCCCTGGCGGCGGCCGTGGCCCAGTACGCGGACTGGCGGGTGCTGTTCTGGGGGTCGGCCGTGCTCGCCTTGCTGATCGGCATCATGATCTTCGTCTTCGTCCCCGACGTGCCCGCCGCCGCCAAGGGGCAGCGATTCGACGCCCCCGGCGCCGTCGGTCTCGCCATCGGCCTGGTCTCGCTGCTGCTGGCGATCTCCAAGGGTGGCGACTGGGGCTGGACCTCCGGCACGACCCTGGGCCTGTTCGCCCTGGCCGTTGTCGCCCTCGCCCTGTGGGGCTTCTACGAGCTGCGCACCCGGGATCCCCTGGTCGACCTGCGCACCACCGCCCGGCCCCGCGTCCTGTTCACCAACGCGTCCTCGATCCTCATCGGCGTCGGCATGTACGCCTTCATGCTGATCGCACCGCAGCTCCTCCAGTTCCCCGAGGCCACCGGCTATGGCCTGGGCCAGTCGATGCTGGCCGCCGGCCTGTACCTCGCGCCCGGCGGCGTGATGATGATGATCGTCTCCCCGCTCGGCGGAAAGCTGATCAACGCCCGCGGACCGAAGTTCACCCTCATCTGCGGGGCCCTGGTCATCGCCGTGGGGTACGCGATTGCGCTCCCGCTGATGGGGACCGCCTGGGGCTTGATGATCGTCGGCATCGTCATCAACAGTGGCGTCGGCCTCGCCTACGGCGCGATGCCCGCCCTGATCATGAGCGCCGTCCCGGTTTCCGAGACGGCTGCCGCCAACGGCTTCAACACCCTGATGCGCTCGCTCGGCACCACCATCGGGGCGGCGGTGATCGGCGTCGTCCTGGCGCAGATGACCATCACCATGGGCGGTCACACCCTCGCCTCCGAGGACGGCTTCCGCACCGGGCTGATGATCGGCTGCGGCGTGGCCGTGGTCTCGGCGGCCGTCGCCCTGCTGATCCCCGCCGTGCGCACCGGCACCGGAGACTCCGTGGCCGACAAGGCTCCGGCCGACCGGGCGCCGGCCCGCGCCTGAGAGGAGCACCGCCGCCTGGTGCGCCCACCTCGTGCGCGAGGTGGGCGCACCGGTATCTGATGGGGCTGTCGCAGCGCTCGAGCACCCGGTGACGGCCCAGGCACTCACTCAGGACGGACAGTTCGGCGAAGTCGGGTCCCGAGGGCAGACCGCAGGACAGTTCCACGTCACCCGTGCCGGCGACTGTTCGTCGTACGGCGGCCCGGACGGCGCCTCACCGTGTGTCGCCCTGTCCCGGGGACTGTGTCGGCGGTTCGAAGCCGGCGATGATCACGGCGTTGGTGACCGCTGCCGCATGGCCTCGTGGTAGTCGGCCGACCCGTAGCAGGCACGCGCCGCCTCCACCGACGCGAACTCGAAGACGGTGCGGTCTCCGTGCCACGCGCGCCCTTGAGGACCCGGGAGCGGGGGTCCGACCGCCCGGACGCGTGGGCCGGCCTTGGCCATCGACGCAGGACGTAGCCCTTGGGCATCGGAGTCGTCTTCATGGGGCCGGGCGTCAACCCGTGGTCGTGATGGCGTGCTCGGGGCAGAGCGCGGCGGCCCGGCGGACGGCTTGTTCCTGCTGGGCGGGGATCTCCGGGAGGAGCACCACGGAGTACCCGTCGTCGCTCAGGTCGAAGACCTCGGGACAGATGCCGCAGCACACGCCGTGTCCGCGGCAGCGGTCGTCGTCGACCGTGACCTTCATCGCTCCCTCCTGTCGGACGCCTCGGTGGTGCCGGGGGGTTCGGCGGGATCGAACTCCAGGTGCAGTTCGGTCAGTCCGCGCAGGATGAACGTGGGGACGTAGCTGAAGCGGCGGTCTCCGGCCGGGCCGTGCGCCCGCTCGGAGATCCTGATGTCGCTCGTGCGGTCCAGCAGGCGCTCGATCGCCACCCGCGCCTCGGCCCGCGCGAGCGGGGCGCCGGGGCAGCTGTGCACGCCGCGGCCGAAGGCGATGTGCCTCCGGGCGTTCGGCCGCTCGATGTCGAAGACGGCCGGGTCGGGGAACTGGCGCGGATCACGGTTGGCCGCGCTGTTGACGAGCATCACTGTGGTGCCGGCGGGCAGCTCGGCCCCGCCCACCGTCGTGGCGGTCCGTGCCAACCGGAAGTCACCCTTGACCGGACTCTCCGTGCGCAGCGACTCCTCGATGAACAGGGGGATGCGCTGACGCTCGGCCCGCAGCAGCCGCTGCAGGTCGGGACGCTCAGCGAGGGTGAGTAGGGCCGAACCGAGCAGGCGGACGGTCGTCTCCTGGCCGGCCGCGAACACGTTGGCGGCGACGCGCACCACGTCGGCGACCTCGGGCGTCGCACCGTCGGGGAAGGCGGCGGTGGCCAGACCCGTCAGCACGTCCCCGCGGGGCCGGCGGCGGCGTTCCTCGATGTACGTGGTGAACCGCCCGTAGAGGAATTCCAGTGGCGTGTGCTCCAGGGTCTCCTCGCCGGTGCTGCCGATGCCCGGCTTGTGCGCCTCGGGGCTCTGGAGCCTGGCCCGGAACTCCGCTCGGTCCTCCTCGGGCACACCGAGCAGGTCGGCGATGACGAGCATGGAGAAGGGGCCCGCGAAGCCGCGGACGAAGTCCGCCTCGCCACCGTCCAGATAGTCGTCCAGGAGCGCGTCGGCGATGTGCCACATGGCGGCCTCGTTCTCTTTGAGGCGCTTGGGCGTGATCAGACGCATCAGCAGCGCGCGGTGCGCGGTGTGCACCGGCGGGTCCAGAGTGGGCAGCTGGTCGCTCATGGGCAGCTCATCGCGGTGCCGTTCGATCAGCTCGCTGACGTCGTCCCCCTCCAGAAGGACCGGGAAGCCCGGGAAGGGGCCGGTGACCGAGGTGCACGACGAGAACGTCTCGTGGTCGTTGTAGATCTGTACTGCCTCCTCGTAACCCGTCACCATCACCACGCCGTGATGCGGTTCGCGCTGCAGCGGGCACCGTGCCCGCAGGTCCTCGAAGTACGGGTAAGGGTCGATGACGAGTGCTTCGTCATGGAAGAAGCAGATCGCGTCGTAGTCCGTCATGGGTTGGGCGCTCCCCTCGTGGTGCCCGGAGACGGGAACGATATCTGGCCTCTTCGTATTGGAGAAGAGTGTTACCGGCATCCTGTCGCTCTGATGTCGGGTATGTCCCATCCGGCCTCGCTCGACGGCCGGGATGAGGTCGAGAGTGGCCGCCTCCTCCTTGACGATTAGGCAAAAATGAGAATAGCGTTCTCGCTGTCGAGATCGTAATTATCTGACGAGCGGTGTCGTCAACGGGAGGAACCGATCCCCATGGCCCATTTCAAGAAGCCCGAAGAGGGCTCCTGGACCGAGCACCTCAAGGTCGACACGGAGCCGGTCTCCTACGCGGACTCGATCTCGCCGGAGTACTACGAGTTGGAGAGGGAGGCGATCTTCAAGCGGACGTGGCTCAACGTCGGGCGCGTCGAGCAGCTCCCGCGCAAGGGCAGCTACTTCACCAAGGAACTGGACGCGGCCCGCACCTCGGTCATCGTGGCGCGCGGCACCGACGGTGAGGTGCGCGCCTTCCACAACGTCTGCCGGCACCGCGGCAACAAACTCGTGTGGAACGACTTCCCGCGCGAGGAGACCAGCGGCGTCTGCCGCCAGTTCACGTGCAAGTACCACGCGTGGCGCTACGACCTGGACGGCAAGCTCGCCTTCGTCCAACAGGAAGGCGAGTTCTTCGACCTGGACAAGTCCGACTACGGACTCAAGCAGGTCCGGGCCGAGGTGTGGGAGGGGTTCATCTTCGTGAACCTCGACACGGCGAACACCACGCCGCTGAGCGAGTACCTGGGCGAGCTGGCCAAGGGCATCGAGGGCTACCCGTTCCACAAGCTGACGCAGGTCCACAAGTTCCGGGCGGAGATCGGCAGCAACTGGAAACTCTTCATCGACGCGTTCGCCGAGTTCTACCACGCGCCGATCCTGCACTCCGGCCAGTACATGCCCGAGCAGGCCCGGAAGATCCAGAAGTACGGCTACGAGGCACTCCACTACGACATCGACGGTCCGCACAGTATGGTGTCGTCCTGGGGCGGCATCGCTCCGCCGCACGACCGCGAGATGGTCAAGCCCATCGAGGCGGCGCTGCGCAGTGGCCTGTTCGGCCCGTGGGATGCCCCGGACATCGGCATGACCGCCGACGAGTTGCCGCCGGCGATCAACCCCACCCGGGACCCGCGCTGGGGGATGGATTCCTTCGTGTTCTTCCCCAACTTCATGCTGCTCATCTGGCGCCCGAACTGGGTCCTCACGTACCACTACTGGCCGACGTCGTACAACACGCACATCTTCGAGGGGACGTGCTACTTCGTCCCGCCCAAGAATGCCTTCGAGCGACTTCAGCAGGAGCTGGCCGCCGTGTCGTTCAAGGAGTACGGCCTCCAGGACGGCAACACGCTGGAGGCGACCCAGACCATGCTCGAGTCGGGCGCGGTCGACCGTTTCCCGCTGAACGACCAGGAAGTACTCCTACGGCACCTCCACCGCTCCGCCGAGGAGCATGTCCGCGAGTACCAGCGCCGTACGTCCGGCGCCCCGGCAGTGTCCTGACCCCGAGGAGGACCCCACCATGGCCAGTGCATTCCCCGAGGGCTTCGAGGCCCTGGACCCGTTCGTCGACTGGGCGATCCCGACGGAGAAGGCCCGCTACGCCAAGCGGATCTCCAGCACGATGGACGAGCTCGACGCGTTCTACGACGTCGCCTTCCCTCTCCTGAAGTCCGGCACCGCCTACCTGGAGAAGACTCCGATGGAGGGCATCTCCGAGCCCGACAAGCGCCTGCTGTGGCTGTTCTGCTCGCTGGTGACCGTCGCCTTCTCCGTGGAAGCGTGGCGCCAGCCCCGGGTGCCCGACTCGGGCGCCTCCAGCATCGACGCGATCCTCGAGCCGACGGTTTGACCGGGCTCTGCACGGCGGCGCCGAGACCCGCCCGTAGGCTCATTTAGCGGGCCGCCGGCGTCCTTGCCCTCTGCACTTACCTCTACGCCAGGCGCCGCTGGGCGCTTCCCCGGGGTGCGCGGAGGCCCGCGGCCTTCGGCGAGGACCTGTGCGGCCATCGCGCCGGGGAGGTGCCGGTTCCCGTCCCCTGCGGCGCTGGTCTGTCCCTGTCTCACGCGCTCCCCCAGGGCGCAGGAGGTCTGCGGCATCGACAGACCCCGATTTGACCGTCCGCCCGGCTTCAACGACGAGCTCGTACCTGAGCGTGTCACTCACGCCGCGTTCGGCCGGCACCGATCAGCCCTACCCACTGTGTCCCGATGGTCCTCATGGCTTCCCGGAAGTGAGGTTGTGTCCAGATGCGGACAACCAGAAGGTGCCCCGCCAGGCGGGGGCTGGGAGCGGCAGCGATCGCCGCCCTCCTCGTCACTACGTCGGTTCAGTCCGTCGCGGCGCAGGCCGATGTGCCGCACGCGTCTTCCTCCTCGGCGAAGGTATCTGTCGATTTCGGCTCGCGGCAGGGCGAACTGCCGCGTCCGGAGCGGCTGAACAACTTCGGCAACGTCACGGCATGGCCCAAGCAACGTGCCGACGACGTGAAGTTCCTGAACCAGCAGGGGCTGCACGGCGACGTCTACCGCGTGTGGGTCAGCAGTCCCAATGCCTCCGCCGCGGACAACGTCTTCAACCAGTGCGACCTCAAGACCCGGACCTGCGACTTCTCCAGGCTGGACGCCTATCTCACCGAGGCGAGTACGGTGTCCGACTCGCTGCTGATCAACCTGAACCCGACGGACTTCGTCGAGGGCAAGCGGCCGATGCAGGACCTGGAGCCGATGCTCAGACTGATCCTGCAGAGGATCAAGGAGAAGTATCCCCGCGTCAAGTACGTCGAGGCGTTCAACGAGCCGGACTGGCAGTTCCACGGAAAGCAGCGCCAGCAGGGACGCCCGGCGGACCGGACGACGTTGCAACCCGGCGATCTGTACCGCTTCTACGAGCCCTACTACGAGGCCGTCCATCAGGTCAACAAACACCTCCGGCGTGCGGACCGGCTCCAGCTCGGCGGACCGGCGCTGATGTACATGGACCCGAAATGGATGAAGCCCTTCCTCGACGACTTCGCAACCGACAAGGACCCGCGCAAGCGTCTGGACTTCCTCTCGTACCACGCCTACCTCGCTTGGGACGACAACTACCAGGTTCCGACGATGTACAACGGTGACCTGAGAGTGGTGGCGTCGCAGCGGGAGACCCTACGCGGATGGCTGGAGGAGCGCCGCATCCGCCGGGACATCCCGAGCTATGTCACTGAGACGGGCATCTATCCCGGTCCGGCCTACGACGACACCGATCCCAAGAAGGACTACATTCGGCAGGCGGCCGGCATGGCCACTTACGGCTACCTGTTCGCGAACCAGCCAGACACCTACATGTTCAACTGGTGTGTTCGGCACCGCGTCGAGGAACGCAAGGACCAGTTGGTGACTCGCACGCCGTACGGACCGGCCGCGAACACCTTCACTCCGTATGGGAACATGCTGCTGATGCAGTCGAGGATGAAGGACACCCGGGTGTCGGCCGTCTCGAAGGACAGTCTCGAAGGGGACAACGGCGTCTACGCGCTGGCGTCGAAGGACCGGACCGGCGCGTCCCTCATGGTCTGGAACTGGCAGCACGTGAACGACCGCAGTTACCGGGCCACCATCGACATGTCCCGGATGCCGTCGGACCTCAGGCACGGTCCGGTCCGCCGGCTCATGTACCGGATCGACCAGACGACGAGCAACTACTTCGCCGATCCGGCCAAGGCAGAGCTTCAGATGGTCGACAAGAGGATCATCAGGCCCGGCAGGACCCACACCGAGATCGTCGACTTGCCACCCAACGCGATCTATCTGATCGTCTTGGAGCGCGTGTAGACAAACCGGAGGGCGGCGCGGGCCGCTCAGCGTGGTGGAGGCGGGCGTATGCGCCGAGTTTGGCGGCGAGGCATTCGGGGTGCCCATGGTGGCCCGGTCGACTTCGACGAAGGCTCGCAGCATAGAACTGCCCCACCACCGTCGTCGGCGTTGAGCCGGTGGTAGAGGAGGGCCCCGGGGACGACGGCCCCGCACCCTCTGAGGGGGTGAACCTCGGGGACCCAGTCCAGGGGCTGGCTCGTCTCCCCGTTCGCGGGCGCCCGGGACGAACGCGAGCCCGGCCTGGGACACGCCCGCGCATGTGTGAGGCGCAGCCGGGCGACGGTGCGGTCGGACACTGCCCGCGATGGTCGCCAGCTACGCGGTCCGGGCCATGCGGAGGCGATCTGCGTCCCGTACTGGTGAGGAACCAGCAGCGCATGCGACTGGCCTGGGCAGGGTCACCCGGTCCACCACCCCTCCTTGCCGAGCTTAGCCAGGCGCCCCCCCGTGTCGGCTCGATCTGCATCCGGGGTGATCAGCAGATGCATCTCTTGCGTCATCGCCTTCCGTCACGGCGGCAGTACGGCCAGCGCGAAGCGGTCCCCACCGCCTACGGCCTCGTGCATCGTGCCGGAAAGCTCCATAGCCTCTGTCAGGCGCGCGGTGGACTTCCTGTGCTCCGCCTTTGCCGCGCCAGGTCGTCCTGGCCTGAATCAACCCCGGTGCCGCGGCTGGTGGATTTCGGCCCCCTCAGGCTTCTTCACCCCAGTGGCCATCCTCGTGCAGAACGACGTCGTCGTTCTGCACGAGGATGGCCCGCGCCTGCTGCGTAGCCACGAGGACCAGGTCACTGCACTGACACGATGCCCCGGCAGCACATGGAAGGAGAGCCTTGGTACCTACCTGAGAACAGACTTTGGAGAGACCCTTCTCGTGGCTACCTTCCTGTACAGACTGGGCCGCACCGCCTTCCGGCGGCGCTGGCTGGTGACCTTGCTCTGGGCGGTGATCCTCGGCGGTGTCGGTCTCGGCGCCGTCAAGGCCCCGGCCGCGGGCGATGACGGCGCCTCGTTCATGCCCGGCATCGAGGCCCAGAAGGCGTTCGACCTGATCGGGGAGCGATTCCCCGGCTCGGATGCCAAGGGTGCCGACGCTCGTATCGTGTTCATCGCCCCCGATGGGGAGAAGGTGACAGCCGAGGACAAGCGCGCCGCCATCGATGAGCTGGTGTCCACGGCGGCCGAGGGCTCTCAGGTGGATAGCGTCGTCGATCCCTTCAAGGCCGGCGCGGTCAGCAAGGACGCCTCGACCGCGTACGCCACGGTCAATTACAAGGTCAAGTCCGGCGACCTGACCGACACCAGCAAGGACAGCCTCGAGGAGGCCATCGAGAAGGCTCGCGGCTCGGGGCTCACTGTGGAGGTGGGCGGCACGGCTCTTGCCTCGCAGCCAGCCGCGGGAGGCTCTGCCGAGGCGATCGGCATCGCTCTGGCCGCCGTCGTCCTGTTGATCACCTTCGGCTCCCTGGCCGCGGCCGGGCTGCCGCTGCTCACCGCCGTCATCGGCGTCGGTGTCAGCATGTGCGCGATCCTTGCTCTCGGTAGCACCCTTGGCCTGTCCATGACCACCGGCACGCTCGCCTCTATGCTCGGGCTCGCGGTCGGTATCGACTACGCCCTCTTCGTCGTCTCCCGTTACCGCGAGGAGCGCGCGAACGGGCACGATCCGAGGGAAGCAGCGGGCCTCGCGGTCGGCACGGCCGGTTCCGCCGTGGTCTTCGCCGGCCTGACCGTGATCATCGCGCTCGCCGGCCTGTCCGTGGTCGGCGTGCCAATGCTGACCAAGATGGGCCTGTGCGCCGCCGGAGCGGTCGCCATCGGCGTCCTGGTCGCCCTGACCCTTGTACCCGCCCTGCTCGGCATGTGGCCGAACGCCGTCCTTTCCCGGAAGGTCCGAAGGGCAGGGGAGCGGGGCGGCGGCACCGGATCCCGTTCCGGGTCCGCTGCCAACGGCGGCACCCGTTGGGCTCGCTTTGTGATGAGGCGGCCCGTGGCGGTCCTTGTGCTGGGTGTGGCCGGTCTGGGAGTCTTGGCACTGCCCGCCGCTCAGCTGGAGATGGGCATGCCCGGCGCCGAGTCGAAGCCCACGTCGACGACGGAGCGACGTGCCTACGACGCGCTGGCCGACGGCTTCGGTGCGGGCTTCAACGGACCGCTGACCATCGTCGCCGACGTCAGGGGAGCAACCGACCCACAGAGGGCCGCAACCGCGATGGCCGAGCAGATCAAGGGCACCGACGGCGTCGTGTCCGTCACGCCCCCGCGGTTCAACGAGGCCGGGGACACCGCACTCTTCTCCGCTGTGCCCGCCACCGGACCGAATGAGGAGGCCACGAAGGACATCGTCCAGACCATCCGGGCGGAGCGTCCCGGTCTGGAGGGGGACACCGGTGCGACCTTCGAGGTCACCGGCAGCACCGCGATGGACATCGACGTCGCCCAGGCCCTGCAGAACGCTCTCGTGCCCTACCTGGCCGTCATCGTGCTGCTGTCCCTGCTGCTGCTCCTGGTGATCTTCCGGTCCATACTCGTGCCCGTCAAGGCGGCTCTCGGGTTCCTGCTGTCGGTACTCGCCTCGCTCGGCTCGGTCGTCGCGGTGTTCCAGTGGGGCTGGGGTGCCGAACTGCTGGGCGTGGAGCAGACCGGCCCGATCATGAGCCTCATGCCGATCTTCCTGGTGGGCATCGTGTTCGGTCTGGCCATGGACTACGAGGTCTTCCTTGTCGCCCGCATGCGCGAGGCGTACGTCCACGGTGAGCGCCCCGGCCAGGCGGTGGTGAGCGGTTTCCGGCACAGCGCCCGGGTCGTCGCCGCCGCGGCCGTGATCATGATGGGGGTCTTCTCCGGCTTCATCGGGTCCGGAGAGTCCATGATCAAGACGATCGGGTTCGGGCTCGCCGTCGCGGTCCTCTTCGACGCCTTCGTCGTCCGCATGGCCCTGGTGCCCGCCGTACTCGCCCTGCTGGGCGACAAGGCATGGTGGCTGCCCGGGTGGCTCGACAAGGCGCTCCCCCGAGTTGACGTCGAGGGCACCGGACTCACCTCACAGGCTCAGGCGCCGGCCCCGACGGGCCCTGAGGCTCACCCGTGGGAGTCGGCCCGCACGTTCTGAGACGAATCAGGCGCAGACGCGCCGCGGTGCCGTGCATCGGTGCCGCGGCGCTTCTGTCACCCTGAACCGGCTGGTCTCACCTCGGAGTATGACGATGAGTGCACGATGGGAAAGCCGCGCCGCTGACCGTCCCTACACGGTTCAAGTGGTGACTACGGGCTTGCTGCTCGCCTTCACCGTGAGTGGTGTCTTCCTCACCCGGGCGGTCGCGGCCGAGGAGCCGCTCGTCCTCTGGCCCGGCCTTGTGCTGTCCGTCTTGGCCTGCGTGACTTTGCTGCGCCGCCGCAGCCACCCGCTTCTCGTACTTCTGGTGACCACGGTATGCATCATGACCGAGGGGTTCCTGGGGGACCTCATGACGCCGCTGCTCATGGGGCCGATGCTGCTCGCTCGGTACGCCGTGAGTCTGCGTCCTGATCGTAGGACCACCTGGTACACGGCCCTGGCAGCCGCCGCCGGAATCGCGCTCACCGGCTTCATCACCACAGACTCTCCGCACGAGTGGATCATCGGCTTGGTCAATCCGGCGGCCTGGGTCCTGATGGTCGCGTCCTTCGGCAGCTACGTGCGCGTGCGCCGCGAGTACGCCGTCGCCCGCGCCGACCATGCTGCCAGGAGCGCGACGAGGAGGCGCGCCGGCGGGTGATCCAGGAGCGCATGCGGATCACACGCGAACTGCACGACGTGGTCGCCCACCACCTCGCTCTGGCCAACGCCCAGGCCGGCACCGCCGCCCATCTGGCCCGGTCCCGTCCCGACCAGGCCATCGCCATGATCGAGAAGTTGCCGGAAGTGACCGCCTCGGCTCTCCGTGAACTCAAGGCCACCGTCGGCCTGTTGCGTCAGGAAACCGACTCGCAGGAGCTGGCTCCCGCACCGGGCCTGGATCAGCTGCCGCAGCTCGTCGAGACCTGCGCGTCAGCGGGTCTGGACGTCTCCGTCAGCACCGAGGGCCAGCCACAAGCACTTACGCCCGGCCTGGACCTCACGGCCTACCGGATCGTCCAGGAAGCACTGACCAATGTCACCAAGCACGCCGCCACACCCTCCGCGCGGGTGCGGCTGGACTACACCGCTCACTATTTGACACTCACCATCACCAATGAAGGCGGCTCACTTCCCTCGGCTGCTGCCGCCTCCCGTGGCTTCGGACTGCTCGGCATGCGCGAACGTGCCTTGTCGGCAGGAGGAACGTTCCACGCCGGCCCGCGGCCCGGAGGCGGTTTCGAAGTCGCCTGCGCGCTTCCCCTTCCCAGCTCCGAGGAGAGCACCTCATGACCATCCGCGTTCTGCTCGCCGACGACCAGGCGCTGCTCCGCGCCACCTTCCGCATCCTTATCGACTCCGACCCGGACATGACGGTCGTAGCAGAGGCAACTGACGGGCAGCAGGCCGTACAACTGACCCTCGAACACCACCCCGACGTCGTCCTCATGGACATCCGCATGCCCGGCACCGACGGACTGGCCGCCACGGCCGACATCTGTGCCCGGACCGAACTGTCGAGCACCCGGGTCCTGATCCTCACCACGTTCGAGAACGACGAGAACGTCGCCGTCGCCCTGCGGTCCGGGGCGAGCGGCTTCCTCGGCAAGGACGTCGGCCCCGACGTCCTGCTGGCGGGCATCCGCACCGTGGCGGCGGGAGACTCCCTGCTCTCACCCACGGCCACCCGGGCATTGATCACCCGCTTCCTGGCCTCCCCGGCCGACCGCGTGCCCCTCACCGCGCCAGAACGTCTCACTCTGCTCACCGAGCGTGAACGTGAGGTCATGGCACTGGCCGCGCTGGGCAAGTCGAACCACGAGATCGCCGACCAGCTGGTCCTCAGCCATCTGACGGTACGCACCCATATCTCCCGCGCGATGACCAAGCTCAACGCACGCGACCGGGCTCAACTGGTCGTGATCGCCTACCAGAGCGGCCTTGTCCGACCGAGCCTCGGCGGTTGACCGCCCCTCCCACGTTGTTGCCCGGTCGCCCCGATGACACGGCCGTGCTGCGCTACGTGGGCCGGACTGTCCCGCTCGCCAGGGCGTCGGCCGCCGCGTTCACGGGGGTGCTCGGGTATCCGTGGACGGGGCGCACGTGTACTGCCGGGTGGGGTGCGCGCAACGTTCTGGCCATCACCCTCCTACGCCTACACCGGCGGCACTCCGGACGGCGGTTTGACGGGCCTCGCGGACAAGCGCGTGGGCGTCGTCGGCACCGGCGCCACCGGCATCCAGGTAGTCCCGAAGCTCGCCGAGGACGCTCAGCACCTCTACGTCTTCCAGCGCACCCCCTCCACGGTGGACGTGCGCGCCAACCGTCGCACCACCGTCCAGGACGTCGGCGCCGACCACCACGGCTGGGCGACCGAACGCCGCGACAACTTCCTGCGCATCGTCTCGGGCGAGAGCACCGAGGAGGACCTCGTCGCGGACCGGTGGACCCGGTCGGCCGGTCTCCTGGAGAAGCTCCTGCCGAGCTTCCGCCGGCCTGGCGACCGGGCAGCCTTCGAAGCGGCCTACGAGGTCGCGGACGCCGCCAAGATGAACGAGGTCCGTGCCCGTGTCGAGGAGATCGTCACCGATCCGGAGACCGCGGACAGGCTCAGGCCCTGGTACTGGTACGCGTGCAAACGTCCCACCTTCTCCGACCTGTACCTCCAGGCGTTCAACCGGGGCAACGCCACCCTCGTCGACACCGCCGACACCCACGGCATCGAGCGGATGACCGAGCACGGCGTCGTGGTCGGCGACACCGAGTACGAATTGGACTGCCTGATCTTTGCCACCGGCTTCTCCGTCGGCGTCTCCGGCATCCACTCGGGCCGGCTGCCCGTGCACGGCCGGGACGGCATCCTGTTGCAGGACGCGTGGGCCGCGCGAGGACCGCGCACGCTGCACGGCTTCACCAGCAACGGCTTCCCGAACCTGCACCAGCTGGGCGGTGTGCAGAGTGCGGCAAGCGTCAACTTCACGCACGTGCTGGACGAGCACGCCGTCCACGCCGCGGCACTCGTCGCGGCCGCCGAGGCGAAGGGAGCCCTCATCGAACCCTCCCGCGAGGCCGAGGGCGCCTGGATCACCACCCTGGCCGAGGACGCCCCCGACCACGAGTGGTTCCATGCAGAGTGCACCCCCGGCTACTACAACGGCGAGGGACGCGGCCGGCCGAACGGCCCCACCGCCTACCCCCATGGGGCCTTCGCCTTCCACGCGCTCTTGAAGCAGTGGCGTGCACAGTCCATGGGCGAAGTGCTGCAGACCAGGAGAACTGCCCGGCTGTAGGGAAGGTCTCCGACGCACCGTCCGTCTAGGTGCGCCGCTCACCGGGCTGCCGGTGTGCGGCACGGGGCGACGCCGAAGTCAAGGACTAGGATCGCTGCGGCCAGCTCCTCCGGTTGTGACACGCGGTCGAGGGTGGCGAACCGGTCCACCGCCGCCGTCAGCGGGCTGCACCACGGCACCGAGGTGACCCCAGCCACCCCAGTGACCCAACAGGCGATGTGGGGGCGGAACCAGCACCCACACCGAGGAGGGTCTTGGAACGCGAACGAATCGGTCAGCCTCCAGGGGGAGCGGCGTCATATGGCTGTCTCCTCCTCCTGCTGGACGCCGGATGATGGCGCGAGTATCCGCGTGAATGTCTCGGCGATGGCGATGATGTCCACCGTGGGGTCGTGCATCCACTGAAGCTGCAGGCCGTCCAGGAGCGCCAGCATCGCCCTGGTCAGATGGTCCGCCGGTTCGTCAGCCTGGATGACGCCAGCCACCGCGGGCCTTCTTGGAGCCACGCACGCCGCAGGGTTTTGAGCGTCCATGTGATGCCGACTACACGCTTCGTCCCTAGCCAATGTCACCGCCGTATCAGCAACAACTGCCACGCTCGGGTTTGTAGAGCAGGCGCTTAGAAGGCACGTGCTCTATCCGCTGAGCTACGGGGGATGACCTGCGTAAATGCAGCTTCCGGGCGCTGCCCCCCAGGATCTGCAGGGGTGTGCTGCAAGACGTTGGTGAGGAGTTCGTTGACCACGGTCAGCATGCGGAACGCGGTGCCATTGTCGACGCGCCACCAGCAAAGGTGCGCTGCGACGATGTCCCGCACGGTCCCCAGGTCTTCAGCCCGGACGTTGAAACTCATGTCGAGTTGACCGTCCACGCTCCTGGACGTGGCTCGAACAGAAGCATCCCGCTCGCGAGTGTCGGCGAGTAGTTCCATCGCTGCTTCCTCCGTTCTGCCAGAACCCCTTCAACAGGGGTGGGTTGCGGTGTGTACTGGACTGGAACCGATCAGCAACCATTTAGGCAGAGCGCACCGAGCGCGTGCAGAGCCTGATGCCGAGAGGTGAGAAGTTCGGCATCAACGACTTCGGGGGCCGAACATGCCGCAGCCAATGAAGCAGCTCGATCCGGGGGCGTCCCCCCAGGAGTGGTTCGGGAACGAGCTGCGCAAACTGCGCCTGGAGCAAGGGCTGTCGGCCAAGGAGCTGGGGCGGTTAGTGCAGGTCAGCGACGACATGATCTTGTCGATCGAGAAGGGCAAGTACCCGAGCTGTCGTCGCGACGTGGTTCAGCGGCTCGATGATGTCCTAGGCACGGGAGGGCTGCTTGACCGGGCCTGGCCGATGGTCTTCGGCAACCGTGATGCCGAGAAAAGGCGGGCTGATGCCGATAAGGCTTCCACGTGCAAGAGGGAGAGACCCGCTCAGGCGCCGGCAGGCAGCATCCTGGTCAAAGACGAACCGACTTTTCGCCCTGGGAGCCATGAGCCCGTGATTCGACGCTCGTTCCTCCAAATCGGCGGCCTCGCCGCCATAGCGCCCATCAACCTCACCGACGTCTTCGCCCCCTCGGAGCTGTTTCTCCCGACAGCTGTTAACCCGAGCCACATCGACCAGGTCCTTGCCGCGGCCACCGCCGTCAGCGGCATGGACAACGAGCTGGGGGCGGCGGCATGGTGCGTGACGTAGCCAGTCGCGCGATGCAGTGGTCGGCTGGCCTGCTCCAAAGCCAGTGCCCCGAGCACCTGCGAACCGAACTGTTCGCCGCTGTGTCACGATTCGGGATCGTGGTCGGCGCCTCCGCCTTCGACGCTTACCACCACGAGGAAGCCACCCGGACGTTC
Source organism: Streptomyces sp. WG7 (assembly GCF_049975785.1). Classification (NCBI taxonomy): domain Bacteria; kingdom Bacillati; phylum Actinomycetota; class Actinomycetes; order Kitasatosporales; family Streptomycetaceae; genus Streptomyces; species Streptomyces sp. WG7. The sequence continues at coordinate 49,892 of NZ_JBNGGE010000006.1, read as the reverse complement.
CGATTCGCAGCGGACTGCGCCGAGGAGGCTGGCGACTGGCACCTACGAGCCAAGACGTACTCGTTCCTCGCACGGCAAGCCGTATGGATCGGAGCGCCCGATGACGGTCTCACCTACGCCGAGAAGGGGCTCGTGCGCTCCGACCGCCTGACAGCGACCGAGCAGGCGATGCTCCACACCGCACGGGCCAGGGCCTTCGGGAAGATGGGCAACGTGCGTGACACCATGGCGGCCGTCGGCGCCGCGGATGAAGCATTCACCCGGGCCCGGCCCGCCGAAGACTCGCCATGGATGGCCTACTACGACGAGGCGCAGCACAACGGGGACACGGCTCACGCCCTGTTTGATCTCGCCATCCTTGCGGGTCAGGACCCGGGCCGGGTAGCACGCCGATTTGACACAGCGGTGAAGGGACACACGGACGCCTTCAAGCGGTCCCGGGCGATCTCGCGGACCAGGCTGGCATCCCTGGTCATGGCCAAGGGCGACCCTCGCCAGGCGGCGGCCCTCGGTCACGACGCCCTGGACGAGGTAGGCCGGCTCACCTCCCGGCGAGCCGCCGACGATCTGCGGCAGCTCGGCCGATTCGCCTCGAAGCATCGGACCATCTCGGAGGCTTCAGGGCTGCGAGATCGGATCGCCGCTACGGTTTCCGCATGACTACTTCGGCGGCCGCACCCGCGCGCCACGCTCTGGAGCAGGCGTGTGCCGCGGCCGGATTGGACTCCGACGGGGCGGAACCGCTTCGCCTAGCCGAAAACCAGATATGGCGCCTCCCTGGTCAGGGGGTGATCGTGCGGATCGCACGGGAAGGTCAAAGTGCGGCAGCGGCCCGTGAGGTGCGTGTCGCACGTTGGCTCGCCAGAGAGAACGTCGCCGCCGTTCGCCTGATCGACGTGGAGCAGCCGGTCGACGCGGACGGTAGGCCCGTGACCTTCTGGGTAGAACTACCGCCGCAAGAACACGGCTCCGTTGAAGAGGTCGCCCATCTCCTGTCGCAGCTCCACTCCTTGCCCGCACCAGACATTGAGCTGGGGTACCTCGATCCCTTCGTCCGGGTCGACGAGCGGTTGCAAGCGGCAACCACGATCCGCGACGAAGACAGAGACTGGCTGCATGGTCTTCACCGCGACCTCGCATCGGCCTGGGCTGAGCGGCCGGCTGGTCTCCCCGACCGGGCTGTGCACGGCGACGCCTGGCCCGGCAACTTCGTCCGCACGGTCGACGGGGTCCTGATGATGGACCTGGAGCGCTTCTCCGTGGGGCCTCCGGAGTGGGACCTCGTGTCCACCGCGGTGCGCGCGAAGACCACCGGAGCGGTCAGCATGCGCGAGTACGACCGGTTCTGTGCGGTCTATGGGCACGACGTGACGGCGTGGGAGGGCTATGCCGTCCTCGCGTACGCCCGAGAGCTGCGGATGGTGACGTACGCGGCCCAACACGCAGCCAGCAACGCGGAGTGGAGCAGCCAGGCGCAGTACCGGATCGACTGTCTGCGCGGTCGTTCCGGCCCGCGACCGTGGTCGTGGAAGGGAATTCTCTGAAGAGGGCCTTCGCGACGCCCCTCTGGTCTGCTCAGGCCTCCGACTGCGCGAACTCGCGTATCGCCAGGCCACGCGGAGCGAAGCCGTTCGGCGATGGTGAACGAGCCTATCCGCAGAGGGCGGATACCGGCGACGAGCTCGCGCCAAGCCTCGAACCTCGCGTTCATGCGCTCCCTGTGGATCCCAGGTACGCCACGGCCGCGCGTCAGAAGCGCCATCCGGGTGGTGCCGGTCGTGACGGGACGGATCGACCTTGCGCCGGGCGGCCATGCGGCCGAACACGGAGTAGTCGTTGACCGTGAGGTCGTCCATCAGCTCAGCCTGGCGTTCCAGAAACCACCGGTGGTCGATGGAGTACACGGCAGGCACAGGTTAGGTCGCCCGCGGAGCGGTCTGAGCCGGTGCGGGGCCACCGTGTTCAGCGTCCAACGCTGTCACCGTCTCCGGGGCACAGGTGACTGCCCGGAGTTCTCCCCGCCTTCCTCCAGCGCACGCTTCCGCCGCTCCTCCTCAGCTACCTGCTCGAGGTAAGCGTCCAGCGGCAGCCCCGCCGCTTGGCCAGGGACTGCAGCGCGTCACCAGTGGTGTCCTGGGATCTCCATGCCAGCCACGCATGGAGTACGGCGCCTGATTACCTGCCTAGGACCAATCACCTGAGGAGAGGCCTGACCCGCGCGTCTACAGTCCGATTAACGCAGTTTGGCACCTGAATCTGCCGCAGAGAGGCACGGCTCCAGGCCGTCAGTCAGACAACTCGATACATGCAGGCTCTTCCACCGATGGCCTGTAGCGGTATGCAGACGGCCCGTACGTGATTCGGCGGGTTCACGGGCGGCCTGCATGCGAGCCTTGAGGTCCGCCAGCTCTGCGAGCGACATGGCGTTCAGCGCAGCGAGCCTTTCCTTCTCGGGCGAGCAGCGCAAGAAGTCGGGGTCGATGGTCAGCCACCTCATCCGGCAACCGGCCCGCACAGCGGGAGGGCGTCCGGCGGGTCGATCTCGCTGGTGTCGAGGTGCCGGTCTAGTCGCAGACATCGTCGGCGAGGGCGGAGTCCGGCGTCCAGTCGCCTCCCGCGTTTCGGTCGGCGATCGGGGCCAGGCCAGGCCGCGTCGACGGTGGCCGACCACCCGGGGCGCGGGCTCGTCGGCGCGGCGAAGCGGGCCAACATAGCCGACGATCGCCGGTTACTGAGGTTGAACTCGTGATGTCGTGCTGTTGGTCAGGCGGACCTGACGGCCAGGCCAGTCTCGGCAAGGCAGCCGTCTATGAGGTGGCTGCGGTACTGGATGTGCCGTAGGCCGCGTCGGATGCGATGGATGAGGTGTTCGGGCGTACTGAAAGCGACGTTGGAGAGCCAGCCGCGTCGCAGGAGGGACCAGATCCCTTCGACGGGGTTGAGGTCGGGTGCGTAGGGCGGCAGGTAGTAGATGGTCAGCCAGTCCCGGGCTTCCGCCCATTCCCGCAGATCAGCGGCTTTGTAGACGTTGAGGTTGTCCCAGACGAGCACGATCGGGCCGCCGAGCTGCTGATGGGCGGCGATCAGCAGGTCACGGTAGTCGCGCCAGGAGAAGCTCTTGCGTCCGTCGCGCCGGCCGTCGTCCCGGCGCGGCCGGTAGATCAGCCGGGACCGGTGACCGGGTTTGTAGCAGGTCAGTGCGGCGATCGAGACGCGTCTGCGGGAGCGGCCGCGGACCCGCACCGCCGGGGTCCGGCCGCGCTGTGACCAGGTGTTCGCCTGCGGCGGCGTCATGGAAAAACCGGCTTCGTCCTCGAAGACGAGCCAGGCTCCACGGGCCGCCGCGAGCCTTCCGCGCACGGCCACACCTCCTTGACCCACCCCGCGACCGCGTCGTCGTCCCGTTCCATGGCCCGTCGGGCCGGGACCTGGCAGGACCAGCCGTTACGGACCAGGAGCTTGTGCACACCCTGGATCGTGTAGGTCAGGTGGAAGCGCCGACCGATCACCATCTTCACACGGCTCAGGGTCCAGCATTGGTCTTCCCAGCCGTGCGCGGCCGGCCCCTTGGCCAGCTCCGCCTCCAGCTGGGCGAACTGTTTCTCGCTCAGCCTCGGCAACGATGGCGGCCCCTGTGACCGCAGAGCCCGCGGACCGCCCTCGTCCCACATCCGACGCCACCGCTGCACCGACCGGACACTGACCCGCAGGTCCTTGGCGATCGCCGAGCTCGCCTCGCCCTGGGCGAACCTCTCGGCCGCCTTGAGCCGTAACCCCTCACGGAACTGCTGCCGTTCGGCGGTCAGCCCGCCCCCTTGTGGATACCGCATACCTTCGGTGATATCGCACGGGCGACGAACCGTCAGCCCCTACGACTCCACGAGTTCAACCTCAGTAGCGAAACCGGCGTATGTGCAGATGCTTGTGTCTCTGCCGACCGCCTGAGGTCGGCAGGTTGAGTGCAGACATCGAACAGGAAGCGCCGACGATGAGCGAAGAACGCCCCGCTATCAGGGTTAGAGGGGACCAGACCTGGCAGGAGAGGGCTGCATGCGCCGTGGCTGCTGAGGTGGTGACGGACCCTGATCTCTTCTTTCCCGGTCGGGGCGCCAACGACGAGCGCATTCAGCTCGCGAAAGGGATCTGCTCATCCTGCGCAGTGAGGGCGACGTGTCTCGAAGCGGCGTTGGAATGCAGAGACGCTGTCGGCGTACGAGGTGGCCTGACGGTGGCGGAGCGTCGGGCAGTCCGGCATAGCTTCGACTTGCGGTGTGATTCCGCCAGGGTCACGGCAGCGCTCGCTGGGAGAGATGTGCACCTCACCAGGCCGGAGAGGCAAGAACTGATCCGGTGGGCTGCAGCGTCCAACACATCGACTCCGCTGCTCGCGAGCGTTCTCAAGATTTCCGAGGCGCATGTGCAGAAACTGCTCCGTCGGGAGCGTCGGAGCGACGTCAACGACTCGGCAGAAACCGTAAGTGCCGGGCAAGCCGCACGCCAGGCGGCTGCAGCATGAGTGGAGCGGGGTTGGACCAAGAAGCTCGGTGTGAGGCGAGGCGTCGGTATGTGGGAGTGGACGAAGCGGCGTCCTACCTCAACGTGAGTCGGCGCTGGATGTATTGGGAATTTTTACGTCACGGGCTACCGCGATACTACTTCGGCGGGAAGCTTAGGTTTAGAGTCGACGACCTGGATAATTGGGCTCGTCAGCAAAAGACCTCCTGAAAAGGGGCGGGCATAGGCCCGCACCTTTTTCGTGCTACAAGCCTTCGTTCAAGAGCTTCGCAGCGCGCCCGATGGATGCCGGCATGAGGTGCCGGTAGATCTTGAAGGTCATGTTGATGTTTCTGTGCCCCATCCATTCTGCGACGTCTGTGATGGGCATTCCCTGGGCCAGGCAGTTCGAGGCAAAAAAGTGGCGCAAGGAGTATGTGGTGAGCTTCTTGGTGATTCCTGCCCGTTTCTTGGCGGCGCTCCATTGGTATTCGAGTGTGGTGTGAGACCAGTACGGTGAGCGTTGAGTTCGAAGAAGGTACCCGTTCGGATCGGCGCCATGCTTCCCTTCGTAGCGGAGCAACGACTCTCGGACTGTCCACGGCATCGGGGTTTCACGGAACTCCCCGAGCTTTCGGTGCTTGAGCGGTGCCCGCTCGCGTGTCTTGCCTTCGATTTGTTCGGTGATGCGGTAGACGTCGTCGGCGACGATCCGATCCAGATTCGCGGCGTAGGCCTCCCCGTTGCGAAGGCCACAACCGTGCATGAGATCGATGACGAGCCGGAGCCCGTCACCGCTGGCGGCCTTCAAGGTGTGTATCTCGTCCAGGGTCGGGATGGTGATCTTGCGGGGTATGTACTTGGGCGGTATGACACCGTCGAACGGATCGTCCGTGATGCCGCCGCGACGGCGCGCGTCAAGGAGGATCTTCTTCAGGGTGTCGAATGCGTTCTGTTGGGCCGCTGGCCCGACGGAACGTTCCTCCATCGACATGATGAAATCGTCGACGACTGTCGCCGTGAATGTATTGATGCGCCGGGACTCGAGTGCCGGCAGGATCTGGCTGTTGAGTACTTGTGTAACGGAGCGCACGCTCCCAGGGACATAGTGACGCTGCCGGGTCAGCCACGCGGAGGCGTAGCGCCCGAAGCGCTGCTGGCCGATCTCCCGCTTGAGATCGGCCTGCGCGCGGGGCGTGGTTCGCTTCTCTTCGTAGACCTTGGTCAGCCGATCGAGTGCCGCTTGTTGCGTCGAGAACCCAGTCTCCTCGCGTTGGCGGCCGGTGGCATCGCGGTAGCGAATGGCGTACGGGTGGGCGCAACGGTTCTGGCGCGCGCATGCGCAGCTCTTGAAGAAGCTGCCCATTCCGCGGACGAGCTGGGTCGCCAAGTACACGTCTCCTGACTCATGCTGGGAGTTTGCTGACCAAGGGCCTCCGAGCATGGGCCTGACCTGCGGCCGCACCAAACTACGGGACGTTGATGAGCATCCTCACTGGTACCTCCTGGGAAGAGTAGTAGACGGGTCTTGACCTGCGTTTTTGCTGGTGAGGGTGGGTGTTGCCAGTTCTTGGTCCTGGCGGTCCGTAGCGGTCTCGAGCGGGGTCTGGCGGTACTGATGCCGATGTTGGTGACGGTACGTCAGGTCCACTGGGCGGCCGGACCAGGGGGGACGGGAGTCCTCCTGCCGGAAGTATCGACCTTGCGGGAGTGAAGGTCACGTGCCCGGGCGCTCAGACCCGCCCGGGAGGCGGGAGCGGCCTGCCGCCTGCACCGTGCGGCGCGAAGGGCCTGACCGCGGTGCCGAGTGCACGGTGGTCATGTGCTGCGGCACAGAGCGTGGTCGATGAGGTTGCGCAGTGCGTCTTCCTGACGGGCCGCGGTCCGAGGGTCCGCCGAGCGGCTGTGCGCGGAGACGGTGACCGTGCGCCGGCCGTCCGTGGTTGTCGCTGCCCGGATGACGTACCCGAAGCCGCTTCCTCCATGCCCGAGGTAACCGCCGCCGCAGGACAGGGGCGTGAAGAACAGGCCCAGGCCGTCTCGGGTGTCTGCCGGGTGACCACTGTCCTCAGGCACCGGGATCGTGGTCCGCATGGCTGCGAGCTCGGCGGGCTTCAGCAGCCGTCCGTTGGCCAGGGCGGTGAAGAAGCGGTTGACATCGCGGGCCGTGCCGGTCATCGAGCCGTCGGCCCCGCTGTCGAAGGGACGGTAGGGGATCGTGGTGTCGACCATCGGGCCGTCCACGGTGAACTGCTGGTAGTTGGCCGTGTGGGGATGAGGGAGGAAGGGCTTTGTGCCTGGGGTGTCGGTGCGCTGCAGGCCGAGGGGGCGCAGGATGCGGTCGTGGACCTGCTGTTCCCAGGTGCGGCCGGTGATCTCCTCGATGATCATTCCGGCGAGTACGTAGTTCGTGTTGGAGTACGCCCAGCGGGTGCCGGCCGGGAAGTCCGGCTTGTGGCGCATGGCCAGGGCGACCAGTTCTTCGGGCCGGTAGGCGCGCCATCGGTCGGCGAAGTAGGTCTGGGCACTGGGGTCGGGGAAGACGTCGTAGATGTAGTCGGACAGGCCGCTGGTGTGTTGCAGCAGGTCGCGGACGGTGATGGCCCGGCCGTCGTTTCCGTTTCCGGACACGACCCCGGGCAGCAGTTGCTCCACCGTCTGCTCAAGGGAGATCCGCTTCTCACCCACCAGTTGCAGGACGACGGTGGCGACGAACGTTTTGGTGGTGCTGCCCAGGCGCAGGTGGCCGTCGTTCGAGACCGGACGACGAGTGACCAGGTCCCTCACTCCGGAACGAACCGTGATGGTCCGGCGCGGCGTCTCCAGGCGGACTGCCACTCCGGTGACCCCGGTGTCCCGCAGCGCGTCGGCGTCACGCTGCACGGACCAACCCGTGCCGGAGGGGCGTGGCGCGGCCGAAGCGGCAGCGGACGGCAGAGACGACACGGCCAGCGCGAGCACCGCAGTTGACAACCACAAACGGCGAAAGATCATGACCTGAGGCTAGGAACGACAAGGGCCGGCAACCATCCGGGGTACGCCCCTCGTGAACGGGGGCCGGCCGGATGGACAAGCGCACCAGGTATCCGGCATCACCACTGAGCTTCCACACGGGATCACGGCCTCCGAACAGCAGAAAGGCGCTGGCGGCCGGGCTCGTCGCGTCGGCGGGGCACCGGCACGACGAGCCGCCGGCGAACGTGCGTCGGCGGCTGGGCGCGAGCTTCGCGGTGTACGTGCTGACCGGCCTGGCCGGGGCGGTGGCCGCACCGGCCGCTTCAGGGACAAGATGGGGTGTGCCGTCCGCGTCCGTGGCCGACGCCCCGGACGTCCACCACCCGAGCAAGGAACACTCATGAACGGATCGTCCCTGCAGACGTACGCCGCCGAGTGCGCGGAGGAACTCCCCGGAGCCCGGCTGGAGCATCCCTTCGGCCCCGACTGGGAGGTCTTCAAGGTAGGCGGCAAGGTGTTCATGCTCATGACCAGCGTGCCCGGTCGACCGGTCGTGATCCTGAAGTCGGAGCCGGGTGAGGCTGAGGCCCTGCGCGAGACGCACACAGACGTCACCCCCGGCTACCACATGAACAAGAAGCACTGGATCACGCTGGAGGCCGGCGACTCGATCGACAAGAAGCTGGTCAAGGAGCTCGTCACGGAGTCCTACCGGCTCGTGGTCGGCAACCTTCCCCGGTCGGACCAGCCGGTCGATCCGGAAACGTACGGCGCCCACGCCGGGGCTGCGCGACGATGACGATCACCGGAAAGCGGCTCCAGGATGTCGCGCGCGGTACCGCGAACAAGCTGCCCGGCGTCAGCAACGGGCGCCCGTTCACCGAGAAGCTGGATGTCTACAAAGTGGCGGGGAAGGTCTTCCTGATCGTCACGGACGACCCCGACGAGCAGATCATCACCGTCAAGGCCGAGCCTGACCGTGCGTGGTCCCTGCGACAGGAACACGACTGCGTCGGTCCCGGGCGCTACCTCGACAAGCGGCACTGGATCTCCGTGAGCGCGGGCCAGGACATCACCACGGGGACGGTGAAGGATCTCGTCGGCCATTCCTATGACCTCGTCCTGGAATCTGTGCCGAGCAAGCGGCGCCCCCGGGAAGCGGGCCAGTAGCCGGGACGACCGGACACCGCCCGACGTGAACGGCATCACCGAGGCGTCGACGACATGGGCGCGCCCCGCCTTGGCAGAACCACCGTGGACACCCGCGCGACCAGGCGAACGGACTCGTCCGGAGGCAACCACAGGTGAACGGGTGCGGAGTTCTCGTCCCCGGCGGACTGTGTCCTGACGGTCGGGCGTCATGCGACGATGCGGTCGACCGGCGGCGGACGCCGAGCAGCGACGTCGCCCGTCACCGACAGCCGTGATATCGACTGCCCTGCCGCAGACAGCGGCACGGTTCGAAGGAGTGCCCACGATGCCTTTGGCGGCCGAGCGTCAGGAGAGGATCCTCGCCGCAGTGCGCAAGCACGGCACGGTGCGTCTGGCGGATCTCGTGGAGCAGTTGGGTGTCACGCCCGTGACGGTACGCAGGGACGTGACGTTGCTCGCCGACCGAGGGCTGGTGCAGCGCGTTCACGGCGGGATAGCCCTGCCGCACAGAGTTCAGACGCCCCAGACGCGGGGAGTCCCCGGCACGTACGGCCCCATGGCGACTCACGCCCTGGTGGGCATGGTGGTGCCGTCCGTCGAGTACTACTGGCCGCCCGTCATCCAGGGCGCGCACACCGCCGTGGCCGCCGCCCGGGGCCGGCTCGTCATGCGGGCCTCCCGCTGGGAGGATCCGGCCGAGGACCGGCGGCAGGTCAACGCCCTCCTGGAACGGGGTGTCCAGGCTCTTCTCGTCGCCCCCACCACGGCCGGGACTGCTGCCATGGAACTCCTGCGCTGGCTCCGCTCGCTCACCGTGCCCGTCGTCCTCGTCGAGCGCCGCCCGCCTCAGGAACTGGCCACCCTCGCGCTGGACGCCGTGATGACCGCCCATGCGCTGGGCGCGGGCCTGGCGGTGCGCCATCTCGTGACGCTCGGGCACCACCGCATCGCGCTGATCACCACCCACCGGAGCCCCACGAGCAAGGCGCTGCGTGCCGGGTGGCAGGACGCGGTGGACGTGCTCGGACTCGAGTCCCACGAAGGGCTCGACATGGAGGTGCCCTCCTACGGGTCTGCGGGATGGGCGGAGTCGTACACGGACGTGCTCAAGTGGTGCCGTGGTCGGGGAGTGCGCTCGTTGCTGGTGCACTCGGACCGTGAAGCCATCGGCCTGATCGAGCAGGGCCGTGAACTGGGCATCAGCGTTCCGCACGATCTGGCCATCGTGACGTACGACGACGAGATCGGAGCAGCGTCCGACCCGCCGCTGACCGCGGTGAGGCCGCAGAAGTACCGTCTCGGCGTGCTTGCGGCGGAACTGGCGCTGGCGAAGGTGGCCGAGGTCGGCGAGGAGTGGCCGGTCCACCGGCTCGAGCTCTGGCCGAACGTGGTGGTCCGGGAATCCTGCGGCACCGTGCCGACACCGGAGCCGCTGTGAACGGCGGCCGAGCGGCGCGTCCCGTCGTACGCGCTGCCCGACGAAAAGGACGGTTCACCTCACAGCCTTGAGAGGGGTGAAGCCACTCTCCGCGCTTTCCGGTGCAAATACCCCCTAAATCAATGTGCGATGTTGATCGATTTTCTTCGCTTTTGGTTTCAGGTCTGGTGATCGCATACGTGGGACCTCTATTCCTGATGCAGCGTGTTCCGGGCGGGTTCCGCCGGACGCGTGTGCCCGTGTTCTGAGACAGAGGGGGGAGCCTCGTACCCCATGCGGACCAAGCCCACTGCTCCGGTGGTGATGAGCAGGTCGGGTTTCGAGGCACGTTTCGGCCGGTCCCGGCTGCGGTGTCTCGCCGTCTTGGTGTGGCTGGGCGACCCGTATCCCTCCCTGCGACTGGAAGGAGACGCGCGTGACGCGCGTGCGCAGAATCACCAGATGGGTTCCGTTGGCCGCGTCCACGGCCCTGGCACTGGCGGCCGGCTTGATCGCCGCGCCCGCCGCCCATCCCGTGGACAGCCCCGTGGAGATCGTCGTCGACGGGAACGACGTCCGCGCCGACAACGTGAACGGCCTGACCTACAAGGGCCTCGGTCTGCTCAGCTGCAACAGCACGAGCAACCTGCTGATGGACTACAAGGCCGAGCATCCCGAGCGGTACTGGGAGCTGATCAGGGTCCTGTTCGGCGGGAAGAACCCGCTGATCAACCATGTCAAGATCGAGATGGGCTCGGACACGAACACGTCGACCGGCGCCGACCCGGCGACCATGCGTACCCCCGACGAACTCGCCGACGCCTCCCGTACCCCCGGCTTCCAGCTGGCCGCCGACGCCAAGACGGTCAACCGGGACCTCAAGGTGTCGATCCTGCGCTGGACCATGCCCGAATGGGTCCAGAACGAATGGGACAAGGGCACTGGTCATGACGAGATGTACACCTGGTACAAGGAGACGATCCTCGACGCCTACCAGAAGTACGGGTACATGGTCGACTACGTGAACCCGGACACGAACGAGACGCGGAACCCCGACGAAGCCTTCATCAAGTGGTACAAGAACGCGATCGTGACCGACACGGACTTCTCGGACCCGCGCTACGGCATTCCGGCCGAGAAGCGGAAGAAGGTCGCGAAGGCCTACCACGACATCAAGATCGTCGCTTCGGACGAGAACCAGACACACAACATAGGCCCGTCGCTGCTCAGTGACGAACAGCTCTTCGGCATCGTCGACGCGGTGGGCTACCACTACAACACCGACGACCGCCGCGAGGGCAGCCCCGGCAGCGACACGTACCTGCCCTACACCCGCCTGGCGACCGGCGAGAACAAGTACCACCAGGACAAGGAGGTCTGGTACAGCGAGGGAACCGCCTCCTTCGGCTACACCGACCACCGGGTCGCCAACACGGAGGGCCCCAACGGCGCGAGCACCGGCATCGGCGGCGTCCAGAGCACACTCGATCTCGCCAACCGCCTCGTCAAGAGTTACGCCAACTCCAAGCGGACGCACTACATCTTCCAGCCGGCGATCGGGTCCTTCTACGAGGGCGCGCAGTACAGCCACAAGGAGCTGGTCAGCGCCCGTGACCCCTGGTCGGGCCATCTCCACTACGACGCGGCCCTGTACGTGATGCAGCACTTCACCCAGTTCGCCAGGACCGGGTGGGAGAACGACACCAACACGGCGGGCATCTGGCGCACCGTGCCGGAAGCCAGCTACAGCGGCGTGAACGGCACCGAGAACCTCGACGGCTCGAACGGGGCCCCGAGCTACATGACACTCGCCGACCCCCGCAAGAAGGACTTCTCCACGGTCGTCGTGAATGACAGCGACCAGCGGAAGACGTACCGGATCAAGGCCGAGAACATGCGGCTCGGCGATCCCACCATGGAGATCTGGGAGACCCGCGGACCGGACGCGGGCCAGGCCTACGACGCGAACCTCAAGCACCTCGTCGACGAGATCCGGCCCGACGGCGACGGGTACTACACGTACACGGTCGAGCCCCGGTCGATCGTCACCCTCACCACGCTCGACAAGAGCCGCGACAAGGAGACGAAGCGGCGGCTGCCCGAGTCCGGGGACCGCACGGTGCTGGACACCGACGCGACCGGCAAGAAGCACAACACCCGCGACTCCGTCCTGTACGCCGACGACTTCGGCTACGAGGAGGAGGGCGAGGTCGAGGTCGGAACGGCCGACGGCGCCCGCAGGACGTCCCAGCCCTACCTGACGTCGCGCGGCAACCAGCCCCGCTACATGGTCGACCAGACCGGCGCCTGGGAGGTCGGCAAGGACGCCGACGGCGACAACGTGCTGTACCAGTACATGGACCAGTCCATGAAGGACACCCACGCCTGGAACCGGCACACGCCCAACACCACCGTCGGTGACTTCCGCTGGGAGAACTACCGGGCCACGGTCGACGTCTCGTTCCCCGACCCGGACGGCGGGCTCGCGACCCTGGGCGTCCGCCAGCAGAAGGGCATGGCGGTCAGTGACGCCGCCTACAACATCCGCGTCCGCCCGGACGGCACCTGGACGTTCTACGAGTACGGCACGGTGATCGCGAAGGGGACGGTCGCGGCCTCCGACGGTTACCGCCTCGCCATCGAGGCCAAGGGCGCGTCGATCACGGCCTACGTCGACGGGAAGGCCGTCCACACGTACCAGGACCCGACCCCGCAGGCTGGAGGCCGCGTCAAGCTCGGCACCGACTTCTACACGACGGCGTTCGACAACCTGAAGGTCGAAAAGATCGACGGGTACGCGCCCTACGCCACCGCACTGACGGACAGCATGGACGGCTCGGTCACCCACAGCGGCGCCTGGAGCAGGAAGAGCGCCTACGGCGACGCGATGGACTGGTACCGCTCGACGTCGACGAGCCAGACCGCCGGCGCGTCGTTCAGCGTCCCGTTCACCGGTACGGGCATCGACATCATCGGCGGCAACACCGGCAGCGCCGTGTTCGACGTCTACGTCGACGGCAAGCTGATCGCGAAGGACGCCGGGACGGTCGCCTCCGACAAGCGCAGGGCGACGTACGCGCTGCGCGGCCTGCCCGACCGCGCCCACACGGCGAAGTTCGTCCTGAAGTCCGGAACGATCGTGTTCGACGCGTTCACCGCCATATCGGGTGACGTGGACGGCCGGGTGGACACGACACCGATCCGGGACAGCCTCGCCGAGGCGGGACATCCGGTGCGGGCCGACTACACCCCCGACTCATGGGCTCTGTTCGACTCCGCGCGCTCGGCCGCCCGGGCCGCCCTGCGAGGCCAGAAGGGACTGGACACCCTCGGGGCCGCCCAGATCGCCCACCGGCTCGACGAGGCCTTCGCGCGACTGGTACGCAAGGACGCCACCACCCCGTAGCCACCGGGTTCCGGCATCTCCCCGTCCCGCTCCGAGGAGGGTTCAGGGACACGGCGACGGACACGTCCAGCTGACGGTCAGGCACAGCTTCCTGTGCCTGACCGTGACGAGCGCCGGGCCGGGCGGGCGGCGACCCCCGGTGGGGCGAGATGGACGGCGTGGTGGCCCGGACCCGAGCCGATGTGCAGGACGCGGCGGCCGGTGAGGTCACCAAGGACTTCTGCTCCGGGCCCGACCCCGTCCCAGGGCGTCCATGCCATCTGGTCCGGCTTGGGCGGCCTGTAGGCACCGGCCAGTTGACGCGGGCGCCGGGGCTGTGGCTGCCTCCTCCTGGGGGGTGTGCGGGCCGGGCACCGTCGCGCGGATGGACAGGTCCGCATCGAGGCGGCTGTTCATGTCCAGCTCGAACCGGCCGTACGGATTGACGATTGACGTGGGACCAGGACAGCGGTGACAAGGCGATGGGGTCCGCGTCGGTGAGCTTGTCCGCCCACTTCGGATCGGCCAGGACTTCCTGTACCCGCAGCGCGTTGACGTGCCCCGGCGCGGACGGGAGCAGGTGCAGCGCAGGCACGCTGACCTCCTGGTCCTCCTCAGTGATCGCCCGGAACCCGTAGGCTGCCCGGATCCCACCCCGGTGACGCTGAACCGTCTTGCCCTGCCAGTCGTAGGCGACCGACGCCTCCGCCGGCACCTTCGCTAGCTGAGCCACGTACTTCAACAGCCGTACTTCAACAGCATCGCGAACCCCAGCCGGTTCGCCCCCGACTTGTTCCGCAACCGCTTCATGTCGTCTTCGAGCAGCGTTCAGACCTCGATCAGGTACTCCGGCTCCCCGTCACGACGCTGGGACCGGTGGCTCCTCCACGACACGGTCGGGACGTGTGATGGTGTAGCGCAGCTGCACCGCGACCTCCTGGCCGATCTGGGGCGGCGCACCGTCCCCGGGCACCTGCAGGACGGATTCCTGCAGGTGGGGAGGGGCCGCGAACCTGCACCGCCTGCCGTCCCAGAGGAAGGGCGACAGGTGGTGGTTGAGGCAGGCGTGACCGATGCCCGCGACATGGCGGGCACGGTCCCGCAGACCGCTCAGCCTCCTGGGTGCCCTCAGCCCCACCCCGTGCGAGGTGCCGCCCGCCACGACGACGAGATGAGGGCCGGAGAGCGGCTGCCGTCGTCCGGCACCGAACCGCTTCCCCCGGTCCGGGCGTATGAGGTCGAGTATCCGGCTGTGGTACCGGGTGGCCTCCGGGGCTCCGAGCCACAGCTTCGTTCCCGTGCGCAGCCGGAAACGGGTCCGCGGGAACTCGTCGTGCAGCCTGGTCATCTCCTCGGCCGACAGGTGGCTCACGAAGACCTGATGGAGCGGCATCCTTTCCTCGCGCAGTCGCCGTACCCAACAGGCGACCTCTTCGGCCCCGCCGGCGCCGCCCACCCGGTTCAGCGGGAGGTGGATGGAGAAACCCTCGAACTCCCACCCGCTCATCACCGGGCGCAGGGCGGGCAGGTCGGCCTCGGTGATGCCGTGCCGCTTCATGGAGGACATGAGCTCCACCACGACCCGGCGTCCCGCCAGGCCGTCGCAGTGCCCGGGGGAGGAGACGACGCGAACGGTCCGGTCGGACAGTGCCGGGGACGCCTCCCCGTTGCGGTACGGCGTCAGCACCAGGAGGTCTCCGGGAAAGGAGTCCTGCACGAGGGCCGCTTCGTGGACGGTGCCGACGGCGGCGAGTCCGGTGCCGAGCCGAGTCGCTTCCCGCATCAGCCGGTGGAGGCCGAACCCGTAGCCGTTTCCCTTGCAGACCGGCACGAGCCCGGGGAACCGGTCGAGGACACCGCGGTGGTGTTCCTGCCAGCGCACGGTGTCGATGGTGAGTGTGAGTGTCATGGTGTGTCTCCTCGAAGAAACCGCTCGCCGGGGCCGTTCCCGCCGGTGAGCGGCCAGGATGCCGCGCCCCGCTCCCGCTTGTGGCGGTGGGCCGTGCCGGGGTCATCTGGCGGAGAGGTGCAGGAGCCGGGTGGCTCCGTAGTAGTCCTTTCGCGGCATGGCCTCGTCCAGTGGGACCCGTGAGGCGGGTCTGCCGGTCCGTGGGGCGTGGATCACCTCGTCGTCCCCGCAGCGGAGGCCGACATGGTAGACGCGCGTGCCGCTGAGCCGGAAAACCGGGTCGTCCGGCCAGTACGCGTAGCGCACCAGGCTGGAGCAGTCGAACCCCGGGTGACGGCGGCGGCGCGGTGTCCTCGTCGCCGTGCGGCCACCGTCCGGGGCCGGCGGGCGGGCGGAGTTGGCCTCCGGACCGAGGCGCACACCGTCCTGTTCCCCGGGCCGGGCCGCGGGCACCAGGACCGCGCGCAGCCCCGCGATCGGGCTCGTGCTCCGCCTCCGCAGAATCCGCTGGAGGCCCGGCCGGCGGGCATCGGCTGATCGACCTGTGTCGCTGGTCCACCTGCCTCGACGGGGAACGGCGTGAACAGCGGTTGCGCGCCGGGCCGAAGGCGGTGCAAGACCGTGCCGCCGCTTCCTCCGTCGGACAGGCAGGACTTCATCGACAGTGAGCCGAAGTGGACAGAATATGGTCAGAAAATGACCTGTTGCCTGTTCGCGGAACACACGAGAATGAAGGTCGGCCCGGAACGGGCCCGGGGTCCTCCCCACGGCCACCGCACCGCTCGCCCTCTCCCGGAAGGTGACTTCCGGTCACCTTCACCCCTGCACAAGGAGCACGACAGAATGCCGGAACTTCCCAAACGGGACATAGGCCAAGGCCGACGCGTGGGCTCACCGCCGGACAGGCATTCCGGTATCAACGATGCGGCGAAGCTGGCAGCAGCCCGTGCCGCTCTCGCCCGTGCGGCCACGGCCCACCGGGCCGACACCGCGGAAGGCAAGGAAACCGCACCACCGGAGCCGCCCCTCCGTGCCACCGGCCGTGACGAAGGCCCCGCCGCCCCGGCGGCACCGGACGAGAGTCCCCGGCGCGGCCCGCGCCGCCCACCAGCGAAGTGGATCGCCATCGCCGCCGCCGCAGCCGTCGCGGTGACAGCCGCCGCAGTGGCCGTCACGCGCGGTGGGTCCCAGGAGGAGGCCGATCGGCAGCCCTACGCCGCAGGCGGGCCGCGCCAGTCCGATGCGACCGCACCTCGAATCCCCGGTACGGAGCGGTCTCCGAACGCTTCAGCGAGCGCGGACGCGTCGTCCCGACCCGCTTCCAGCAGCTCCGCCACGCCCTCCGGCCAGGCCTCCGACCAGGAAACCCAACCGGGCACGGACAAGGCGGCGGAGCCCGACGCGAAGCCCACCGCGAGCGGGGCGCCGCGCAAGGACGGAACCGACGGAGGAGGCGACCCGGCTCCCGGCCCCGGGAAGGCGCTCGCGGTCGAAGCCTCCGGCAACTGCCTCACAGGCGCCGGCTCGGGTTCCGAACTGGTGGTCGCGGCCTGCACCGGCGCGACCTCCCAGTCGTGGAACACCGGGTCCGGCACGGCACTCCAGCAAGGTGGCCTCTGCGCGACCGTCACCGGCACCGCGGACCGCACACCAGTGGTCCTCACACCGTGTGACCGGTCGGCGGCTCAGCGGTTCAGCCTGTCAGGACAAGCGCTGCTGTCCGCGTCGAGCGGTAAGTGCCTGGACCTCTTCGGAGGCGCGTCCGGCACCCAGGTGGTGCTCTGGGAGTGCAACGGCCGTGACAACCAGCGGTGGAGCAGTACCTGACCATCCCTCACCTGGGCCGGCGGCCTGCCCGCCGGCCCAGGCGAGCGGGCTGCGCAGGGCGGTGCGGGCGGCCTCCGCGCGGTGGCCAGGGCCTCGCCCCGAATCCCGCAACCGCGAGTACCTGCGGAGCTCATGAGCCGGCGTCGTACCGAGAGGTTCGGTTGCGGACCCGTCGCTCCGTTGCTCCGGCGGAGAAGCCGGCCAACCACCGCGGGAAGGCCGAGGTGGCACTCGCGGCGGCCGCGGACCGACCCCGGGCGCGGGCCGG
This sequence comes from Streptomyces sp. WG7, assembly GCF_049975785.1. Lineage (NCBI taxonomy): Bacteria > Bacillati > Actinomycetota > Actinomycetes > Kitasatosporales > Streptomycetaceae > Streptomyces > Streptomyces sp. WG7. The sequence goes on along the minus strand of NZ_JBNGGE010000006.1, from coordinate 32,485 downwards.
GCGCCGGACCGCGCCTGCTTCGCCGGTATCCACCTGGTTCCGTCCGAGCGCCTGCCCGATATTCTCCCGGAATGACGCAGCAACCCACGTCCGACGAGCGGCGGCCCGCCAGCGGAGGCCAGAAGGCCGCCGCCCGCAACCGGGCCGCCCTCATCGCCGCTGCCCGGGAGATCTACGCGGAGCACGGGCTGGACGCTCCGCTGTCCGCGATCGCGCGCCGGGCAGGCGTGGGTCAGGGCGTGCTCTACCGGCACTTCCCGGACCGGTCCGCCCTGGCCATGGCCGTGCTGGAGGAGAACGTCCGGCAGATCGAGCGGGCAGCGGCGTCGGACGGTGTGGACCTCGCCCAGGTGCTCGGTGTGCTGACCTGGCACCAGACGGAGTCGACCGCTTTCGTCGGCGTCCTGCACGCCGACGGCGCGGCCAGTCGCTCCGGCACCCCCGCCTACGCGGTAGAGCTGTCCCAGCGGGTCGAACGCGCCCTGCGCCGGCTTCTGCCCGCCGGCCATCCGCTCGCCTCGCAGCGGGAGGACCTGATGATCGCCGTCGGCATGGTCTCCGGAGCCGTCACCGGCCCCACCCGCGAGCACCGGGAACGCCGGGCACGGGCGGCGTGGCGGTTGCTCGGTGTCGAGGTGGGTCCGGTGCGCCCCTACGAGGAGTGAGGTGCGTCCCCACGGGGAGTGAGGTGCGTCCCCGCGAGGGGTGAGCCCCGCGCGTCCCTGCGGGGAATGAGCCCGGCGCGCCCTTACGGGAGTGGGCGCGGGCGGCGGCATCAGCCGCCGTTGGACTGCCGTACTCCTTCCGCCAGCGCGTCGAACGTGTACAGGTAGCCTCCGTCCGGCCCGCTGACGGTCATGTAGGCCTTCCTCCCGCCGGGGGCGATGGCGACGTTGGTCGCCGATTCGAGTCCTTCGGCGGCGCGGGCGGGCACCTCGACGGTCGCCAGACGGTCGCCGTTCTCGCTGTAGACCGCCATCGCGGGCCGGCCGTGCAGCCCCTGGTAGAGATTGCCGTCCGCGTCCACCGCGATCGAGTCGGTCTGGGCGACCCCGCCGTCGACCCGGACGGCGGTGTGGCGCGACGCCACGTCGCCCTCGCCGTCGAGGAGCAGGTAGGAAATGCGGTTCTGCGTCAGTTCGCTGAACCACAGCCCGCGGTAGTCCGCGTCGAAGGAGATGCCGTTCGGGGCGGACAGGCCGTCGGCCAGGACGGTGGCCTTCTTCCCCGAGCGGTCGATCCGCACCACGCGGCCCTTCGCCTCCCCCTCGGACATGCCGCGGGAGTCGCTGACGTACAGGTTGCCCTCCCGGTCGAAGGCGAGGTCGTCGGGGTTCATCCGCGCGCCGTCGACCTCGCCGGAGAAGAACGTCCGCGGATCGCTGCCGTCGGGGGCCAGGCTCACGATGTCGCCGTGGGAGAAGTCGGTCAGGTAGATCCGTCCGTCGTACGGGCTGAACTGGGCCGAGGTGTAGGTGCCGCGGGCGTCGGTGTGCACCTGCTCGGAGGTCTTCTTCCGGACGTCGACGCGCAGCACCTTCGGCTCGCCGGCCGGCGCGGTGACGTCGACGACGAGCAGCCTGCCGTCCTCGTCGAAGACCGGGCCCTCCAGCAAGGTCATCCCGGTCTGCTGGTGTACCTGCGTCAGCCGCATGACCTGCTGTGCGCGGATGGTCCGGTCCGCACGGGCGCCACCCGGGTCCGCCGTGGACCCGCTGGTCTGCGTACCGCAGCCCGCGAGGGCCAGCACGCCGATCGTGGTGAGCCCGGCGAGAGGCCGGATCGGGAGTCGTCGCATGCGAATCACTCTTCCTGTCCGAAAGTATGCGGAAGCAACCACGAGGCAACCGGACAATGCTGTCCGGTTGTTGTTACGGTAGTGCATGGCTGCTCAAGTCCTGCGACTCCGTGCCACGTTCATGGACGAGGTGTCTCCCCGGCAGCGAACCGGAAGGAACGAGGTCCCCCACATGGAACATTCACAGGCGCTCTCCGGCGAGGTACTCGCCGCACTGCGGGAGCGTTACCGGATCGAACGGGAGCGCCGTGTGCGACCCGACGGCGTACGGCAGTACCTCGGCGCCGACGCGGAGTTCGGCTACTACGCCGCCGACCCGTACGCGGGAGAGGCCACCGAGCGGGAGCCGGTGCGGGACCGGGTGGACGTCGCGGTCGTCGGCGGCGGATTCGGCGGCATCCTGGCGGGGGCGCGGCTGCGTCAGCGGGGTGTCGAGCGGGTCCGCGTCCTCGAGAAGGGCGGTGACTTCGGCGGGACCTGGTACTGGAACCGGTACCCGGGGATCCACTGCGACATCGAGTCGCACGTGTACCTGCCGATGCTCGACGAGACCGGGTACGTACCGGAGTGGAAGTACGCCCCCGGTGAGGAGATCCGCCGGCACGCGGTGCGGATCGCCGAGAAGTTCGACCTCTACGCCGACGCGCTGTTCTCCACGGCGGTCACCTCGCTGACCTGGGACGACACCACCGAGACGTGGATCGTCGCGACGGACCGGGGCGACAGGTTCCGGGCCACCTACGTCGTCACGGCCACCGGCACCCTCTCCGAGCTGAAGCTGCCCGGCATCCCCGGCATCGAGACGTACCAGGGCCACACCTTCCACACGTCACGCTGGGACTACGGCTACACCGGCGGCACCCCGGACGGCGGCCTGACCGGCCTCGCGGACAAGCGCGTGGGAGTCGTGGGCACCGGCGCCACCGGCATCCAGGTCGTCCCGAAGCTCGCCGAGGACGCCGGGCACCTCTACGTCTTCCAGCGCACTCCCTCCACGGTGGACGTGCGCGACAACCGCCGCACCACCGCTCGGGACGTGGGCGCCGACCGCCCGGGCTGGGCGGGCGCACGCCGGGACAACTTCCTGCGCCTCGTCTCGGGCGAACCGGTCGACGAGGACCTGGTGGGGGACCGCTGGACCTCGTCGGCCGGCCTGCTGGAGAAGCTCCTGCCGAGCTTCCGCCGCCAGGGCGACCGGGAGGCGTTCGAAGCGGCGTACGAGGCCATGGACGCCGCCAAGATGAACGAGATCCGCACCCGCGTCGACCAGGTCGTCACCGACCCGGACACGGCGGAGAAGCTCAAGCCCTGGTACCGGTACGCCTGCAAGCGCCCGACCTTCTCCGACCTGTACCTCCAGGCGTTCAACCGGGACAACGTCACCCTCGTCGACACCGCCGACACCCACGGTATCGAGCGGATGACCGAGCGCGGCGTCGTGGTCGGCGACACCGAGTACGCACTCGACTGCCTGATCTTCGCCACCGGGTTCTCCGTCGGCGTCTCCGGCGTCCACTCGGGCAGGCTGCCCGTCCGCGGCAGGGACGGCGTCCACCTCCAGGACGCGTGGCGGCAGCGGGGCCCGCGCACGCTGCACGGTTTCACCAGCAACGGTTTCCCGAACCTCATCCAGCTGGGCGGAGCGCAGAGCGCCAGCAGCGTCAACTACACCCATGTCCTGGACGAGCACGCCGTCCACGCCGCGGCACTCGTCGCCGGCGCGGAGGCCAGGGGCGCGGTCGTCGAACCGTCCCGCGAGGCCGAGGACGCCTGGACCGCCGTATGCGCCCAGGACGCCCCCGACCACGAGTGGTTCCACGCGGAGTGCACCCCCGGCTACTACAACGCCGAAGGACGCGGCCGGCCCAACGGTCCGACCTCCTACCCGCACGGCGCGGCCGACTTCCACGAACTGCTGAAGCGCTGGCGGGTCGAGTCCCTGGACGAGGTCCTCCGCACCAGGACCGCCGCCCGCCACTGAGGTGCGGCCTCGGGGGCCGGCCGGTGTCGCTCGCCTTCCGGGGCGTGCGACGCCGGCTCCTCGCGCCTGGGCCGCCGGCCTCCGGGCGGGGCATCGGTGCCTTTGGCGATGCCTGTGCGCGCGTCGCGAGGCGGCGTGGCGCTCGAGGGTGGCTCAGGTGCGCCGTTCCGCTCCGTGCGCGCGTGGCCAGGGCATCCCGTGAAGGCGCTCGATGTCGGAGTTGAAACGGCGGAGGTAGTCGGCGAAGGCCGCGATGTCCTCCTCCGGCCAGTCGGCCATGATGCGGTCCAGGCTGGCGACGAGGCCCGTGCGTTCCTCGTCGAGGCGCCGCTCACCTTCTTCGGTGATGCGGAACTTGCGGGCCATGCCGCCCTCGGGGTCGGGGATGCGCTCGACGAGGCCGGCGCGCATGGCCGCCGCGGTCTGCCGGTTGAGGGTGGACGCGTCCAGCCCGAAGGCGTCGCCCAGCTGTCCGATCGACATCGGGCCCTGTGTGCGGATCCGGCTGAGCAGGATGTAGGCGCTGCGGTCCAGGGCGCTGCCGGCGCGACGCCCCTTGCTCTTGTGCAGATGCATGTAGCGGCTCAGCAGCATCTGCTCGAACTCGACCTGATCCGTGGCCCTGTCCGCCGTGTTCACGTGCCCTCTTCTCTGCGGTGCGACTCCTTCGAGCTCACTCGGTCCCATCATATGCAGCCCGCATGGCATGTGCTAGATACATAAGATATGTATGATGCATGAGGCGCTCGTGTTCGAGGCGCCGGTTCTCATTGACTCTCGTAGAGGAGCACCACCATGGACGGCCCCCAGCCGACCACTCGCCCAGGCGCTGTCGTCGCCACGCTCGCGCTGGCGGGCACCGTGGCCGCGCTCATGCAGACCCTGGTCACCCCGCTCATCGCGGAGCTGCCGCAGATCCTGGACACCACGCCCTCGAACGCTGCCTGGGTGGTCACGGTCACGCTGCTCGTGGCGGGCGTGTGCGTCCCGGTCTCGGGGCGTCTCGGCGACCTGCTGGGCAAGCGGCGGATGCTGCTCGTCTGCGCCGTCCCGCTGGTGGTCGGCTCGGTGGTCTGTGCGCTCGCCTCGTCCGTCGTGCCGATGATCGTGGGCCGCGGTCTGCAGGGCATGGGCATGGGCATGGTCCCCCTGGGCATCGCGCTGCTGCGCGATGTCGTTCCGCAGGAGAAACTGAGCGGCTCCATCGCCCTGGTCAGCGCCTCCATGGGCATCGGCGGCGCGATCGGCCTGCCCCTGGCGGCGGCCGTGGCGCAGTACGCGGACTGGCGTGTGCTGTTCTGGGGAGCGGCAGCGCTCGCCCTGCTGATCGGCACTCTGATCTTCGTCTTCGTTCCGGACGTGCCGGCCGGCGCGAAGGGGCAGCGATTCGACGCCCCCGGCGCCGTCGGTCTCGCCATCGGCCTGGTCTCGCTGCTGCTGGCGATCTCCAAGGGCGGCGACTGGGGCTGGACGTCCGGCGCCACCCTGGGCCTGCTCGCCCTGGCCGTCGTCGCCCTCGCCCTCTGGGGCTTCTACGAACTGCGCACCCGCGACCCCCTGGTCGACCTGCGCACCACCGCCCGCCCCCGCGTCCTGTTCACCAACGCCTCTTCCGTCCTGATCGGCGTCGGCATGTACGCGTTCATGCTGATCGCTCCGCAGCTCCTCCAGTTCCCCGAGGCCACCGGCTACGGTCTGGGTCAGTCGATGCTGGCCGCCGGCCTGTACCTCGCGCCCGGCGGTGTGATGATGATGATCGTCTCCCCGCTCGGCGGAAAGCTGATCAACGCCCGCGGGCCCAAGTTCGCCCTCATCTGCGGCGCGCTGGTCATCGCCGTGGGGTACGGCATCGCACTGCCGCTCATGGGGACAGCCTGGGGCCTGATGATCGTCGGCATCGTCATCAACAGCGGCGTCGGCCTCGCCTACGGCGCGATGCCCGCCCTGATCATGAGCGCCGTCCCGGTCTCCGAGACGGCCGCGGCCAACGGCTTCAACACCCTGATGCGCTCACTCGGCACGACCATCGGGTCGGCGGTGATCGGCGTCGTCCTGGCGCAGATGACCATCACCATGGGCGGTCACACCCTCGCCTCCGAGGACGGTTTCCGTACCGGGCTGCTGATCGGCTGCGGTGTGGCCGTGGTGGCGGCCGCCGTCGCACTGCTGATCCCCGCCGTGCGTACCGGTACCGGTGACTCCGCGGCCGACAAGGCCCCGGCCGAGGCATCGAGCGAGCAGGCGCCGACCCGCGCCTGAGCCGGCCGTCGGCGCCCGGCGCGCCCACCCGTGTGCCGGGTCGGGCGCACCGGGTGCCGCTCTCCGCTGTCGTGGCTCCGCCGATGGCCTGGGCGCCCGACCTGCCGTGACCTCGCCCGCCCGGAGCCGGTCACCGAAAGCGGGCGTCGAAACCTACGGGGGAAAAGGCGTCGCCGTCGGGCCCCGGTCCCGGCATGATTCCCAGCGTGCACAGGGACGACGAGAACCATCGCGGGCGAACGAGGTGTACGTCGACGTGGTCCTCGATCCCCTGGCCGAGGGCGGCACGCCCGTCACCCCGGCGTGATCCACGGTCCGCCCGCGTGCTCGGCGTCCACATCGACGTCGCCGGCCAGTGGCAGCACGCGTCAGCCTGGGACCGGGCCGCCGCTGACGACGGCCGTCGCCTTCAGGAGAACCGATGAACGTGTCCATCACCATCCACCAAGCCCGCCTCGGTCCGAGAGAGTTCAAGGTGATCCGACCGGCCCGCCCGCTGACCCGCGCCGTGCTCATCGATCACGACCGGCACCTGGACGTCTGTCTCGATCAGGACGCGGCACGGCGAATCGGCGGGCTGTGGGAGCTCGCCGCCTCCTCACCGCGCGCAATGGTCCACCTGCCTCTGCGAGGCAACCCGGCCCCTGCCGGCGATCTGCCCGGCGACGGCGCTCGGCAGCTCGATCTCGTGCTGCTGCATCACTCGCTGCAGTTCGCGCCCTCACGCTGGAAGGAACTGCGCGGGCGACTGGACCAGGGGCGGCCACGCACCGTCACGCTGCCCGGCGCGGGCCGTCCCGCCGGAGCCGTGATGGACCCGCAGGCCCGGCACCACCGGGAGAACCGAGACCTCTTCCACCAGCACCTCCATGCCGAGACCCTGTTCATGACGGGCAGCAGGAAGGTGTTCAGGGAAACCGCGCGGCATTTCCTCGATGTCGCTCACAAGGGCCCTGGCTACGTCCCTGTCCACCCGAACTACCCGTACTTCTGCACGGAGCTCCACTCCAACGACGGCGTCCTCGGCGACGCCCGCGAGATCCACATCGAGTACCGCGACCAGTGGGAATCGTAATCCGGCAGACAGGTGGCAGCGAGCCGCGGAACGACGGAACGGGCAGACGCATGGGTGTGTACGTGTCGGTCAGAGGATGGCTGGAGTGCGACGACACCCAGCTCGCCACCGTCCAGGAGATCATCGCGTCCCACGCCGACGACCACTACTCCGGTGGATGGAGCACACCTCGGCAGCGGGTCGACCGGACCCGTTACCGGGCCGGCCGGGAGGCCGGGGTGGCTTCGGCCCGTTCATCCTGTACGCGCCCCGCTTGACCTTGTCACGGTGACAACGTCTTCACTGTGGTCGAGGAGGTGGTCCCGGTGACCTTGCCGGAACAGGACACGGGGGATGCGATGCGGGTCCTCCGGGGGCTGGACGACGGCCACGCGTCGGTGCGGCTGCGTACGGCGTTGGCGGCCGGTACGGCACCTGAGCCGCGGTATGTCGGCCGGCTCGTCGAACGATGCGCGACCGAACCCGATTTCCACGTACGGGAGATGCTGACGTGGGCGCTCACCCGGCACCCCGCGTCGACGACGGTGCCGAGGCTGATCGACGAAGTACGGTCGGAGCGTGTCCAGGCACGCAGCCAGGCCCTGCACACACTGTCCAAGATCGGTGACCGCCGGGCGTGGCCGGCGGTCACCCGGACGCTGCTGTCCGACGCCGACGACGAGGTGGCGCGGAGCGCCTGGCGGGCGGCGGTCGTACTCGTGCCCGAGGACGAGGAATCAGAGCTGGCCGACGTGTTGTCGGCACAGCTCGGGCGTGGCGGGCGTGAGACGCAGCTGAGTCTCAGCCGGGCACTGATCGCGCTCGGTGAGATGATCCTGCCGACGCTGCGCGCGGCGATGACGGACGCCGACCCCGGCGTGCGCGCGCACGCGATCGCCACGGAACGGCTGCTGCGCGACCCCGATTCCGGGTTCGGCTCCGCGATCGAGGAGGCGAAGCGTGTCGTGGCCCTCGGCGCGCACGGCCAGGAGAGGTGACAGACGGTGCTGATCGGTGAGGTGGCGCGGAAGTCGGGGGTCAGCGCCCGCATGCTCAGGCACTACGAGTCGCTGGGCCTGGTGCGGCCGACGGGCCGGACCGGGGCCGGCTACCGGGAGTACTCCAGCGAGGACTGCCGCCGGATCTTCCACGTCGAGAGCCTGCGGTCACTGGGGCTGTCCCTGCGCGAAGTCGGCCGTGCGCTCGACGATCCCGGTTTCGTGCCGTCCGGTCTCGTCGAGGACCTGATCCGGCGGACGCGGGAACGCATCGAGGCCGAGACGGAGCTGCTCACGCGACTTCGCCGGATCGGTACCGCGGAACCCGAGGGATGGGAGGACGTCCTCCAGACCGTCGCGCTCCTCCAGGCCCTGGCCTCGCAGAACGCGGGCGAGCGCCAGCGCGCGGCCCTGGCCCTGGCCGAAGAGGTTCCGGTGCCCGTGGAGGCGCTGGCCGAGGCGGTGCTGAGCGAGCCGGACCCCTACGTCGCCGGAGCCCTCCGCTGGGCCCTGGCGCAATCGGGCCCCGACGGACTGGTGCCGCTGGCGGAGGGGCTCGGCTCACCGCAGGCCGAGGTGCGCGAGCGTGCGGTCCGGTCCATCACCGAGTTCCCGGACCGCGCGGCGACCGCACTGCTGCGGGACGCGCTCGCCCACCAGGACCTCGCGGTCCGCAGGTACGCGGCCCTGGAGCTCGGGGCGCGCGGGGTGGCCGAGGCGGTCCCCACACTCGTCGGCATGGTGGCCGAAGGGGCGAACGACGTCGACGCGGCGGACGTGCTGGCCACGCTGGCGAGCCGTCCGGAGCCGGCGGACCGGATCGCCGCCGGGCTCGTCGACCGCCTCACCCACGGCGCCGCGCAACCGTCCGTGCGCCGACGGCTGACACAGGCGCTCGCCGACATCCCGGGAGCCACGGCGTCACGCGCGCTCGCGGAACTGTCGCACGACGAGGACCGCGCCGTCGCGCTCACCGCCGCCTACCTGCTCGGACGACGCGACGCGAAGTGACGGCCCCTTCCTGAAGGGACGGCTTCGGCCTCCAGCGTGGAGCAGGATCTCGACCGGCCGGCCCCGCGGCACGTCAACGACGGCCGGATGGGCACCCGCTGGGCCTCCGACTACTCGGACGACGAGTGGGTGCGGATCGAGCTCGCGGCTCCGGCGAAGGTCGTGGCGGTGACCGTCGCCCGGGAGAGCGCGTGCGCGACGGAGTACGCCGTCCAGACCTCCCCGGACTGCGTGAACTGGAAGACCGTGTCCACGCAGCGCCCGGACAACTGGCAAGGACGTCGTCCGGCTCGCCGGTGACGAGGCCGTGAGCCACGTCCGTGTGCAGGGCGTCGAACGGAGGACCGCCTGGGGCTACTCGATCCACGAGACGGGCGTCTGCGGAGCGCCCGCGGCTCAGTGAGGTGACGTCGTCTCGAGCCGCCGCCCGCTACGCCGCCGGAGGCGGAGGAGGGGGGTGAGTGTCCAGCGGCCCGGGCCGATGGCGGCGACGAGAAGGAACGACCAGCAGAACATGACTGCCGCCTCGCCGCCGTTCTCGATGGGGAAGAGCGCCTCGGACTGGTGCTCGGTGAAGTAGGCGTACGCCATGGACCCGGAGCACAGGACGGCTGCGGCCCGGGTCGTGAGACCGCACAGAACCAGTGTGCCGCCGAGCAGTTGGACGACCGCGGCCCACCAGCCGGGCCACTCGGCGAACCGGGGTCCGGCTCCGTGCGGTCCGCCCAGCACGTCGAACAGGGTCGCGGCCCCGTGACAGGCGAACAGCATTCCCACGACGATGCGGAAGAGTCCGATCACGTACTCCCGGCTTCTTTCCAGCGCTTCCATCGGCGGTGCTCCTCTGTCAGTGGGGGTCACTGGGGGGCGATGCAGGGCCGATCCCGGCCCGAAGTCGGCGCCTTTGCTCGGCGGTTCACTTCGCTCAGGCCCTTGACCGGATCTCGTCCACGGCTATGGTCTAGACCTAGTGCTGCTAGGTCTAGACCTATATCGGCCTCTGTCCTCGGCCGCCGGCGCCCATCGCGCCGGCGGCGGGCATGGACGTACCGGAAGAAAGGGCATGGCATGAACACGAAAAGACGGGTGGCTCTCGCGGTCGGAGCGCTGGTCGCTCCCCTGCTCGCCGTCAGCCTCCCGGCGAGCACGGCGAACGCCCATGGCTGGGTGACCTCGCCCGGAAGCCGGCAGGACCAGTGCGCCGCGGGCGTCGTCGACTGCGGCCAGATCACCTACGAGCCGCAGAGCGTCGAAGGGCCGAAGGGCCTGCGCAGCTGCAGCGGCGGAAACAGTCAGTTCGCCGAACTCGACGACGACAGCCTGGGCTGGCGGGTCACGCCGGTCGGCACGACGCACGCCTTCACCTGGCACCACACGGCGCGGCACGCCACCGACACCTGGCAGTACTTCATCGGCGACCAGAAGATCGCCGAATTCGACGGCCATGGCGCACAGCCCGCCCCGGACGTGAGCCACCAGGTGGACTTCCAGGGCTTCAGCGGCCGTCAGAAAGTACTCGCGGTCTGGAACGTGGCGGACACCGGCAACGCCTTCTACTCCTGCATCGACGTCAACATCGGCGGCGGTGGTGACGGTGGAGGTGATGGCGGCGGTGGTGACGGCGGCGGTGACGGTGAGCCGGATGCCTGCGCCGCGCCGCTGTGGAGCGCCGGGAACGTCTACACCGGCGGCGACACCGTCTCCTTCGGCGGCCACAACTGGCGCGCCAAGTGGTGGGTGACGGGCGAGGAGCCCGGCACCACCGGTGAGTGGGGCGTCTGGGAAGACCTCGGAGCCTGCACGGCAGCGTGAGTGCGGCGGGTCGGCGCGCGCTCGGCGGGGCGCACGCCGACCCGGCCGGTGCCGTCAGTGACCTGCTGACCGGGACGGGGCGTCGGGCGACGAAGGCAGGTACCGGGGCCGCCCGCCAGGTGTCCAGCAGATCCTCCATGGCCGCCCCCAGCGACAGCAGTTCGGCGTCCTGGCGGTCGCCCGCCATCAGGAGCAGGCCGACCGGCAGGTGGTTCACGGACTCCGCCGGCACGGACAGCGACGGGTATCCGGCGACCGCGGCGGGGGTGGAGGACGGGATCACGTCGTTGTCCCCCCGCGCACAGTCGGTCGTCCACGCGGGCGGATTCGCCGGTGGGGCGATGGCGTCCAGGCCGTGCGCGGCCATGGTCTCGTCGATGGACCGCTGGGAGAGGTCCGTCGACTCGGCGCGCATCGCCCGGTGGCGCGGGTCGGTGGTGGGCGGCGCGGCCAGGGCCTGCTCGAACAGCTCCTGGCCGGCGAAGCAGGTCCGCTCGGCGGGGTGCGCGCGGTTGAACTCGATCAGCTCGGCGAGGTGCCGGGGCCCGGTACGGGTGGCGAGGTAGGCGTCTATGTTCCGGTGGCCGACCTGCTCGCCGCGCTGTCCGACGCGCTGACACGGACCGGGTTCCAGGACCCGGAGGGCGCCCGGCTGCTGCTGAGGGCGGGGATCAGGGGCGGTCTCGTGCCGGCGGCGGAGAACCCCGACTTCCCGTTGCGGCGGCTGGAGGGACGTCCTCCTCGCACATGTTCTGCGGACAGACCGGTGACAACACCGAATGAGTTCTGTTTTCCTGTAAGCAGGTAAACCGTAGAGGTATACGTTCGGCCATTCACGCACCCGCACCTTCCAGGAGGGGGTCGTAATGGATCCATGGCTGATCTGGCTGATCGTCGCGGCCGTTCTGATCGTGGCGGAGATCTTCACCCTCACCGCCGCGCTCGGAATGCTGGGTGCGGCTGCGCTGATTACGGCGGGATCCGCGGCGGCCGGACTTTCACCGCCTTTCCAGTTCCTGGTGTTCACCGTCGTCGCCACGTTCACCGTCCTCTTCGTGCGCCCCATCGCACTCCGTCACGTCCTCCGGCCCCAGACCGAGCGATTCGGTGTGGACGCATTGGTCGGCCAGGCCGGCTACGTCGTCTCCGAGGTGACGGACAGGGAGGGCAGGGTCCGCATCGGCGGTGAGGAATGGACGGCCCGTTCCTATGACGAGACGCTGGTGATTCCTCGCGGAAAAACCGTCGACGTCATGGAGATCAGCGGATCCACCGCCCTCGTCTATCCCCGGGAGTGACCATGGAAGCCTCGGCGTTTCTCGTCGCCGGTGTGATCGTCGCGCTTCTCGCGGTTTTCACCGTGGTACGGGCGGTACGCATCGTGCCCCAGGCCCGCGCCCGCAATGTCGAACGGCTCGGCCGCTACCTTCGCACGCTGAAACCCGGCCTCAACCTCGTCATCCCGTACATCGACCGCGTCTATCCGATGATCGATCTGCGGGAACAGGTCGTCTCCTTCAAACCGCAACCGGTCATCACCGAGGACAATCTGGTCGTCGAGATCGACACTGTGCTGTATTTCCAGGTCACCGATCCGCGTGCGGCCTTCTACGAGATCGCGAATTTCCTCCAGGCGGTCGAGCAGCTCACCGTCACCACGTTGCGCAATGTCGTCGGGTCCATGGATCTGGAGAAGACCCTCACCTCACGCGACACCATCAACAGCCAGCTCCGCGGGGTGCTCGACGAGGCCACCGGCAAGTGGGGGCTGCGGGTGAACCGGGTGGAGATCAAGGCCATCGACCCGCCGCAGTCCATCAAGGACGCGATGCAGAAGCAGATGCGGGCCGAGCGGGACAAGCGGGCCGCGATCCTCGGCGCGGAAGGGCAGCGTCAGTCGCAGATCCTCACCGCCGAGGGCGACAAGCAGGCCGCGGTCCTGCGCGCGGAGGGCAACCGTACCGCCGAGATCCTCAAGGCCGAGGGGCAGTCCCGGGCCATCGACGAGGTCTTCCAGGCCGTGCACCGCAACGACCCCGACCCCAAGCTCCTCGCCTACCAGTACCTCCAGGTGCTGCCTCAGCTCGCGCAGGGTTCGGGCAGTACCTTCTGGGTCATCCCCAGCGAGGTCACCTCCGCGCTCCAGGGGGTGTCCCGCGCCTTCACCGAAGCCCTGCCCCAGTCGCCCGCCACCAGGGAGAAGCCCTCCGACGAGGGCGTCGCCCAGGCCGCCAACGACACGGCGCAGGCCGCGGAGGCCGCCGCCCAGGCCCTCGCGGACGCGGCCAGGGCCAACGGTGTGACGGCCGAGGCGCTGCGCCCCCGCCCCGTGACCGAGGACGGGTGACGACCGCCCCGTCCGTCGTCGGGTAGGGCACACTCGAAGACACGGGTGTTCTGCCGGCTGATCATTGCGAGGCCCGCATGTTCGATGTGCCGTACTGGCTCTGGATAGCCTTCGTCGCCACCGTGGTCGTGTCGCTCGTCGTCGACCTGCTGGCCCACCGCAGTGCTCATGTCATCGGATTCAAGGAAGCGGCGGCCTGGAGCGGGCTGTGGGTGGGGCTCGCCCTCGTCTTCGGAGCGGTCGTCTTCCTCGTCCTCGGGGGGACGGCGGGCACGGAGTACACCACCGCGTGGCTGCTGGAGAAGAGCCTCTCGGTCGACAACCTCTTCGTCTTCGCCCTGATCTTCGCCTACTTCAAGGTGCCCCGCGCCTACCAGCACCGGGTCCTCTTCTTCGGCGTCATCGGCGCCCTGGTGTTCCGGGGCGTCTTCCTCGCCGCAGGCGTGGCCGTGGTCAGCCGGTTCACCGCTGTCCTGTTCGTCTTCGCGGCCATCCTCTTCTACAGCGTCTACAAGATCCTCAAGGGAGAGGAGGAGAGCTTCGACCCGGGCCGCAGCTTCGCCGTCCGGCTCCTGCGCAAAGTCGTTCCGGTGCGTGACACCTACGCGGGACCGAAGTTCTTCGTGAAGGAAGCGGGCAAGCGTGTGGCGACGCCGCTGCTCGCCGTCGTCGCCGCCATCGAGGCGGCCGACCTCATCTTCGCCGTGGACAGCGTGCCGGCCGTGCTCGCCGTCAGTGATGACGCCTTCATCGTCTACACCAGCAACGCGTTCGCCATCCTCGGGCTGCGGGCCCTGTACTTCATGCTCTCCGGACTGCTGGACCGCTTCCACTACCTGAGCAAGGGCCTGGCGATCATCCTCGGGTTCATCGGCGTCAAGCTCATCCTCCAGGCGACGCACAAGATGGTCAGCCCGTCCGTGCCGGAGATCCCGTCCCCGGTGAGCCTGGCGGTCATCGTCGTGGTGCTGGCGGCATCGGTGATCCTGAGCCTTCGGCGTCCTCCCGGCGCGGCGGGCGGGGAAGCGGGCGGTCCCGAGGGGGAGGAGGCCCTCACGCCACCCCGGGGACGGCAGCAGGACTCCCGGTGAGGGGCAGACTCGGTACCGATTGTTCCTGGCGGACATATGAACGTAAAGTGGGAGCAAAACCTTTCCCGAAGCCCCTCCCGGCGTGGACGTGAGAACCATGAGCAGTCACACGCGGCAGACCAGAACGACGCAGACCGCAACGCGGCAGAGCGAGGTGCAGCGCGGGCACGTCTGCCCGTCCTGCGGCCACCATGTTCCCGCGGAGATCAAACGGCACAAGACTCTCGGGATCTACGTTCCGGTCTGGTACCCGGGTACCTGCCGGAACCCGGACTGCGACGCCCACACTGACCGACGCCGCTGACCCCGGTTCGGCGCGGGACGCGGCCGCCGCCACGACCTCCCATCGGCCGACGGCCGCCCCGCCCGTCGGCCGTCGCCGTACGCGGCACCGTGCCGGCCCCTTGCCGCGCGCCCGTCCGCGCCACCCCGGCACCGCTCGCCGCCGTGCACGGGTCTGCGCCCAGCCGACGGCGGGCCCGGCGAAGGGGACGGGCCGGCCGTCGCGGTCGTTCGTAGAGCCAGACGTCGGTCCTGGTAGGACATCACGTCATCCTCCGCGTAGTACCGCGCGGCCGGCAGCCACCGTTCCAAGCTGACTGACCTCCTGGCCCACGTCGCAGTGCAGTTGACCTGGCCGCCGGTGTCCAGACCGTGCCGGCCGCGGATGTCGTCCACCGCCTCCGCCGTGGCGAGCCCGTACCCGGAAGCCGGACCTGTCGCCGGCCTGTCCGCCGAGGCCCGCCCCCGTCGGCCGTCCAGCCCCGCCCGCCCCCGCCGACGGCACCGGGCCGGGGGCCGGGCCCTTCTCCTTCTCCTCCTCCGCAGCCTTTCCGGCCCCGGCCTCGGGCTCTTCCTCCCTGACCTCTTCCGTCTCGGCGACGCCGCGTGAGGCCGGTCGCTCCGACGCCGAGGAGGTCCTTGCGGCACCGGCGGGCCGGTCCAGCCACGACTGCCCGACGGGCAAGCCCCGTGCGGCCGACGGGACGGGCAGTGCCGACGGGATCGGCGGCACGGGCGGCGGATGACGCCCCACAGGCAACCCCGAGGATCTTCCTTACCTCCTCCCACGGGGGGCGTCCGCACGGGCGGAGCCCCGACCCGAGGTATTGAGGAGCGGATTCTTGATACGTGCTCGAAAGACATGGGCCGCCGCGTTAGCGGTGCTGACGGTGGTGGGAGTGGCGCCCGCCGCGGCCCAGGCCCGGCCGCAACCGTCCGGCGCCCCTTCCGTCCAGGCGGCACCGATGGGCGACGCCGACCTGCCGCCCGGCTGGCGGATCACCGGCACCGACGGGGGGAGGGCCTTGGAGTGGCGCTCCCCGAGAGCCGTCCCGCCCGGCGACGCACGGGTGGAGTTCCGCACGGACGGCCGCCTGCTCGGCGTACCGGAACCGGACGAGGACGGCAGGACCTTCCGGCTGGCCCTGGACGGCACGGAACCGACTGCCCTGAACGGGCTGACGGACCTGCAAGTCGTGGCCGCCGGGCGCCGGTTGGACGAGGAACCCGGTGCCGCCGCCCGCGAGCGCCGCCCCTCCGGCTCGCCGCCGGCGAAACTCCCGCCCCGGCTCCCCGCCGGCACCGTCGACCCGGGCAGACCCGGCCGGTTCGCCACGACCACCGGTGAGTACACACTCGACCCGGTCCGACTGCCCGGCTTCCCAGCCCCGGTCGAGATGGAGGGCCTGGTCGTCGCGCCGAAGGGGGCGACCGGCAAGCGCCCGCTCGCCCTGTTCCTGCACGGCCGCCACGCCACCTGCTACGTCCCCGGGGAGGGCGACGAGGCCGTCACGATCGACTGGCCCTGCGCGGACGGCGCCCGTCCCATCCCCAGCCACCGCGGCTACCTGGAGGACCAGAAGCTGCTGGCCTCCCAGGGCTATGTGACCGTCTCGATCTCGGCCAACGGCATCAACGGTCAGGACGGAGACGTCGAGGACGGCGGCGCACAGGCCCGCTCCTCGCTGGTGCGCTCGCACCTGGCACGCTGGGCGGACTGGGCAGCCGAGCCCGGCACCGCGCCGACGTCCGTACGCCGGGGACCGAAGGCGGACCTGTCCCGTGTCCTGCTCGTCGGCCACTCACGGGGTGGCGAAGGCGTCGACCGGGCCGCCATGGACAGCCTCTACCCGCCGCCCGCGAGCCAGGACGGCCACCCGGCACGGGCCCGCTGGAACATCCGCGGCACCGTACTCATCGGCCCCACCGCCTTCGGTCAGAACCCGGTACCCGACGTGCCGTCACTGACGATCCTGCCGGGCTGCGACGGCGACGTCTCCGACCTCCAGGGGCAGCTCTACGTCGACGGCACCCGCGGCGTGAGCCGGGGCCGGGCGCTGCACAGCGCCGTCCACATCACCGGCGCCAACCACAACTACTTCAACAGCGAGTGGACGCCCGGCCAGGCCCAGGCGCCCGCGAGCGACGACTTCTGGGACGACCCCGAGGACCCCGACCCGGTCTGTTCCGTGGGCAGCCCCACCCGGCTCACCGCCGAGCAGCAGCACCGGGCCGGCGCGACCTACATCGCCGCCGCCGCACGGCTGTTCGTCGCCGGTGACGACCGGGTGCGCGAGCTGATCGACGGCACCGGCCGCCGCGCCCCCTCGGCCGACCCCGCACGGGTGCTGACGCACGCGGTGGGTGCCGGCCGCGGCGCCGGATTCCTGCCCGACGGCGGGGTGACGGTGACCGGCGGACGCCTGTGCTCCGCGATCGACCCCGACCCGGGCACCGCCTGCCTCGGCGACGACGCGCGCGGCTCCTCGCCGCACTTCGCGCACTGGCAGCCGGAACGCGAGGCCGGCCGCGGCGCGATCGCCCTGGACTGGTCCGCACCGGGCACCGCGACCCGTATCCGGCCCGGCGCCCCGGTCTCGCTGAAGGGCGCGAAGAGCCTGGCCCTGCGCGTCATCGTGCCGCCGGGCAGCACCGGCACCCGGCTCGACGTCTCCGTCACCGACACCGAAGGCAGGCGTGCCACCCTCGGCCAGGTCCGCGCGGACGGACTGCCCGGCAGCGCACGCACCGCCTCCTACTGGGCGCAGGAACTGCGCGTACCGCTCGCCGCCGCCGGCCGCGCCGGAGTCGACCTGCGCCGCGTCACCACACTGGAAGTGACGCCGCGTTCCCACTCGGGCCAGGCCTGGCTGATGGACGCCTTCGCGTGGCAGCCGGGCACGCCCCGGGTGCGGCCGGCCCCGCTGGCCCGGGTCGACGTCGGCCGGACCAAGGTCGAGGAGGGCGACTCGGGCGTGCGTACCTACCAGGTGCCGGTGCGCGTCTCCGGCAAGGGCGGCGGCACGGTCAGGATGTACGTCACGGACCCGGCCACCGGATCCGCCGAGCACCGCCTGGTCACCGTCCGCCCCGGCAGCCCCGGCATCGACGTGACCGTGCGGGTGGAGGGCAACGAACGGTACGCCTGGGACACCTCCCACGACGTGCTGGTGAAGGCGGTACGGGGCTCGGTCGTCGGCTCGTACGCCGGCGGCGTCACGGTCGAGAACGACGACCCGATGCCCGAGGTCAGTGTGACGCCGGTCGCCGGCACGGTGACCGAGGGGCAGGCGCTGCGCTGGCGGGTCTCGCTGTCCGAGCCCGCCGACGTGGATCTGGGCACGACGCTGACGGCGGTGCCGGACGACGCCCGTCCCGAACTGTCCACCGAGGACGTCGACCGTGACTGGCTGCTGAGTAACGCGTGGGACGTCCCCGACGGGGAGGTCCCGCTGTCCCGGCTGGAGTACTTCTCGCTGTGGGCCTCGGTCCCGCCCGGTGAGACGGCCGCCGAGGTGACGGTGCCCACGATCGGCGACGAGGTCACGGAGCCCACGGAGTACGTCGGCTTCCAGAGCTGGGACGAAGAGGGCGAGCCGCAGGGCCCGGTGCTGACCGGCACCGTGCTCGACGCGTCGTAGCCCGCCCCCCACACCCCGCACGCGGGCCCGGACCCGGCGCCGCCCGGCCCGGGCCCGTGATCGGCCGAGCCACCCGGCGGGTACCCCGACGTCCGCACCGCACCGGGTCACGCGGTCGGGACGGGTGCGGAACCGCTCGTCACCGGCGGGCCCGGGTGCGCCGAGCCCGCCGCGGCGACCGAGGACGGCTTCCGTACGGGGGAGGGGCCGGACGCCTGACGCCCGACGCCGGCCGCGGCGTGGCCGTACGCCCGGGCCCGCGGCGCGTGGGTACCCTCCGCCGCATGGCGGTGGACAGGAGGACGGAGCCGCCGCGCCGGGCACCGGCGCGGCAGCGGACGAACCGCACGCTCGGGCGGGCGCTGGCCCGGTGGGCGACGACGACCGATCACAAGGTGATCGGCAATCTCTACATGACGACGTCCTTCGGGTTCTTCCTCTTCGGCGGCGTCCTCGCCCTGCTGATGCGCGGTGAACTGGCCCGCCCCGGGCTCCAGCTGTTCACCGCGCACCAGTACAACCAGCTCTTCACCGTCCACGGCACCATCATGATGCTGCTGTTCGCGACCCCCCTGTTCGCGGGGTTCGCCAACGCGGTCATGCCGTTGCAGATCGGCGCCCCGGACGTGGCGTTCCCCCGGCTCAACGCGCTCTCGTACTGGCTGTACCTGTTCGGCGGCCTGATGGTGGTGGCCGGGTTCCTGACACCCCAGGGAGCGGCGGCCTTCGGCTGGTTCGCCTACGCGCCGCTGAACAGCGCGGTGTTCAGCCCCGGCACGGGCGGAGACCTGTGGACCATGGGCCTGGTGGTGACCGGTGTGTCCACCACACTCGGCGCGGTCAACTTCATCACCACCATCCTGTGCCTGCGCGCCCCCGGCATGACCATGTTCCGGATGCCGATCTTCACCTGGAACGTGCTGTTCACGTCGATCCTGGTGCTGCCCGCCTTTCCCGTGCTCACCGCCGCGCTGCTCGCGCTGGAGGCCGACCGGAAGTTCGGCGCGCACATCTTCGACGCGGCGAACGGCGGGGCGCTGCTGTGGCAGCACCTCTTCTGGTTCTTCGGCCACCCCGAGGTGTACATCGTCGCGCTGCCGTTCTTCGGCATCGTCTCCGAGATCATCCCGGTGTTCAGCCGCAAGCCGATCTTCGGCTACGTCAGCCTGGTCGGCGCCACCATCGCGATCACCATGCTGTCCGCCGTGGTGTGGGCCCACCACATGTTCGCCACCGGTGCGGTGCTGCTGCCGTTCTTCTCCCTGATGTCGTTCCTCATCGCGGTGCCGACGGGAGTGAAGTTCTTCAACTGGATCGGCACGATGAGGTACGGCTCGCTGTCCTTCGAGACACCCATGCTGTGGTCGACCGGATTCCTGACGACGTTCCTGCTCGGCGGCATGAGCGGCGTCCTCATCGCCTCCCCGCCCCTGGACTTCCACCTGACGGACTCGTACTTCATCGTCGCCCACCTGCACTACGTGCTGTTCGGCACGGTCGTCTTCGCGATGTTCGCCGGCTTCTACTTCTGGTGGCCGAAGTTCACCGGCAAGCTGCTCGACGAACGCCTCGGCAAGATCCACTTCTGGACGCTCTTCGTCGGCTTCCAGACCACCTTCCTCGTCCAGCACTGGCTCGGTGAGCAGGGCATGCCGCGCCGCTACGCCGACTACCTGGCCGCGGACGGCTTCACCGCGCTGAACACCGTCAGCTCCATCGGCGCCTTCCTGCTCGGCCTGTCCACCCTGCCGTTCCTCTACAACGTGTGGCGCACCCGCCAGTACGGCACGAAGGTGGAGCACGACGACCCCTGGGGTTACGGACGTTCCCTCGAATGGGCCACCACCTGCCCGCCCCCGCGGCACAACTTCACGTCGCTGCCACGGGTCCGCTCCGAGTCCCCGGCGTTCGACCTGCACCACCCCGACATCGGCCGGCACGACCAGCGGCACGAGCAGAGGAAGGAGCGGAGGAACGAGCAGTGAGGACCGAAGCCCGTCTGTTCACCGGCGTGGCGGCCTTCTTCGCCGTCACCGCGGCCGGCTACGGCTGGTTCTCCGAGGAGCCCGCCGGCACCGCCGCACTGACCGTGGCCTTCCTGATGGCCGCGCTCGTCGCGTTCTTCCTGCACGTGCAGTACCGCAAGCGCGGGCTGCGGGCGCAGGACCGCGGTGACGCCGAGGTCCTGGAGACCGCGGGCCCGCTGGACTTCTTCCCGCCGCACAGCCCCTGGCCCGTCACGGTCGCACTGGGCGCCGTCGTCCTCGCGCTCGGCATCGTCTACGGCCTGTGGCTCGCGCTGATCGGCTTCGGCGTGCTCGCCCTCGCCGTCCTCGGCCTCGTCTTTCAGTACGCCGGCCGGGAGGCTCAGCGTCCCAACTCGCCCGAGGAGGACTCCGGCTCCGGCTCCGGCGCCGCCTCGTCGACGTCGACCCGGTCGCCGTAGTACCACTCGCTGAGCGTCGCGCGCACGCTCCCCACGTGCGGGGCGTCCCCGTCGGCGGCCGCGGGCGCGAGCGGCTCCGGCTCCCTGCGCGACCGCAGCACGTACCGCTCCTCGGCGTCAGGGGGCTCGTGGCTCTCCGCGTAGCCGCCCGCGAGGGTCTGCCGCAGCTCGCCCGTCTCCCGGCCCTCGGCCAGCCGCTCGCGCTCCCGTTCCTGCAGTGCCAGGCAGACGCGCCTGGTCACCATGAACGCGATCGGCGGCAGCAGCACCAGGGAGACCCGGAACACCCAGGTCAGCAGGTTCACCGAGACGTCGAAGACGTGGGCGAGGATGTCGTTGCCGCCGGCCAGGAGCAGGACCGCGTAGAAACCGATCGCGGCGACGCCCAGCCCGGTCCGCACCGGCTTGTCCCGGGGCCGGTCGCACAGATGGTGCTCCTCGTGGTCGCCCGTCACCCACCGCTCGAAGAAGGGGTAGGCGTACAGCACCGCGAACAGAGCGCCCGGCAGCACCAGGGCGGGCACCAGGACGTTCCACATGACGGTGTGACCGGCGACCGCCGTCTCGAACGGCGGCATCAGCCGCAGCGAACCCTCCAGGAAACCGACGTACCAGTCCGGCTGCGAGCCGAAGGAGACGACGTCGGGCCGGTAAGGCCCGTACGCCCAGATGGGGTTGATCTGCGCCACCGCCGCGAGCAGCGTCAGGACGCCGAAGACCATGAAGAACAGGCCCGTGGAGTTGGTCACGAACTGCGGGAACATCGGCTTGCCCACCGCGTTGCGGTTGGTGCGGCCGGGCCCCGCCCACTGGGTGTGCTTGAGGTGGAAGACCAGGACCAGATGGAGCGTCACCAGTGCCAGCAACAGCCCCGGGACCAGCAGGACGTGCAGCGAATACAGCCGCGGGACGATGTCCTCGCCCGGATACTGGCCGCCGAAGGCGAACATGCTGATGTACGTCCCCACCACCGGGATCGACAGCATGATGCCCTGCGCGATGCGCAGCCCCGTGCCGGACAGCAGGTCGTCGGGGAGCGAGTAGCCGGCGAAGCCCTCGACGAGCGCCAGCAGGAAGAGCGTCACGCCGATCAGCCAGTTCGCCTCACGCGGCCGGCGGAACGCACCGGTGAAGAAGACCCGGAGCAGATGCACTCCGATGGCGGACAGGAACACCAGGGCCGCCCAGTGGTGCAGTTGCCGCATCAGCAGCCCGCCCCGCACGTCGAAACTGATGTCCACCGTCGAGCGGTACGCCTCCGACATGCTCAGCCCGAGCAGCGGCTCGTACGACCCGTCGTAGACGACCTCCGTCATCGAGGGCTTGAAGAACAGCGTCAGCCAGACACCGGTCAGCAGCAGCACGACGAAGCTGTAGAGGGCGATCTCGCCCAGGAGGAACGACCAGTGCTCGGGGAAGGCCTTGCGCAGCAGCCCCCCGCCCTCGGAGACGGGGAGCCGCCCGTCGGCACGGTCGACGGTGCGTTCCGCCCAGTGGCGGGCCCGCACACCCGCGCGGGCCCTTCTCCTCTTCGCCAGCACGGCGGCATGGGTTCCCCGGTGCCCGTGCCGCGGAAACTACGCCCGGACCAGGCGCGGTCCGCCGGAACCCATTGGGGTGGCTCCACGTGCACGATGCCGGGGCAGGTTCGAGTCTGAGGGCATGAGCATCCGTCCATGGGTCGTCGTGGAGACGCCGGACAGCCGCGGTCTTCGCCGTATCACCCTCGACGGCGAGACGGTCGGCAGTGCCTGGTCATCGTCGGAGCTGCGCAGAAAACTCGGCCGTCTCGGTTATCCGGAAAGCATGGATCTGGACGATCCGGCATCCATATGCTGGCGCGGGGGTGACAGCAGGACCTGGCCCGACCATGCCTGGAGAAGGCGCTCGATCATGTCACTCATGACGGCCGGGCTGCTCGTTTCCATGGTCTTCAGCGCAGCCATCGGATGGCCGGACGCCTCGGGGGCCCTCACCTTCGCTCAACGGATCACCGGAGTGCTGTTCGTCCTCTCGGGTGTGGTACTGGGAATCGCGGCGATCGCGGCACTGGACTACTGGGGGAGGCGACATGTCAGGGCTTCCGGGGCGGTTGTGCTGCTGGGGGCGATCATCGTGTTCGCCACCGACGGGCTCCTTCTCCTTCTCTGGTTCGAGGAACGGGAGTACACGCGCTATCTGCTGATCTATTTGCCTGCCTTTTTCTGGTCCATATGGGCAGTGTTTCTTCTTGTGCGCAACAAATCGTGGAAGGGAGTACCGCAACCCAAGAGATTCGCGGCCGGAGTGCTTGCCACGGCAGTCCTGACGGCTGTCAGCCTTGCATATTCCACCATGTACCAGCCTGCAGCCGCCCCCATGCACTTCACCTTGAAAGCGGAATTCGGGAAGGTCTGGGAGGACCGTAACGATCTTCCCTTCGTGCATGTCCCGCTGACGCTCTACATGAAGAACACCGGAGGTATCCCGGTGTACATCATCAACGACATCTACACGGTCCGCGGCAGGGTCGCCTTGTATTCCCTGAAGGAGGAGGGCCTGGTGGCGGAGTGGAGGGAGAGTGTCGGGAGACAGGGGGCGGCCGAGGGGGAGGCCGAGCTCTACGTCGACCAACTCGAGTACACCACGATCAGCAGTGGAAGATTCCAGCGCCCCGGTAACTCGCTCGACGTCGGGCAGGAGTACGCCTTGAAGCGTATATTCCAGCTGCCCCGGAGCGTCGGGTACGACACGGTGAGCGTCGATGTGCAGATCTCGTACATGAGAAAGGATCGCGGGAGGCTCGACGTGGAGGAGTTCAGCTCCCCTCACCCTTCGTGGAGCGATGGTGACCCGCGCTACCACTGCGAACCGGCGGTATGCGGGAGTCAGCTCGTGTATCGAGGAAGGGTGCGGCACAACAACAATCTCATCAATGTGACACGCAAGCCACGTTATGTGACGGCTGTCTGGTCTCCGGGGGGCAGCTTCATCTCATCGATCTCGTCCTTCTCCTTCAATTTCTCCGGGGTGGATGACTACGCGGAACACTACGCGGAAGAAAGGAGGGAGCTGGAGAGATACGGAGCGGCGCGGGCGCGGGCCGATTCGGAGATATCCGTGGCCGAACTGTTGGCATCCGCCGGCGTCTGACCCGTCACTCGACGGTCCTGGTGAGCCAGGTGTCCACCGTGACCCCGAACTTCTCGTCGAGGTAGGTGGCAGTCTGCTTGCAGGACAGGGCAGAGCCTCCCAGGGTCCCGAACAGTTCCTTGTGCGGTACGAGCTCGGCGAGTTCGGTGATGAGCGGTACGACGTCGAACGGGCCTTGGGTGTGCTCGTTGTTCCGCAACTGGGCGAGGACGTCGACCACTTCGTCGCTCTTCTCCTTCGCCTTCCAGAAGTCCTTGACCCCTTCGTCGTCCCACTGTGCGGGAATCAGCTTCTTCAGCCCCCGCGCGAGGTCGGACTCGGGGGTGGACTCGAATATGGCGCTGGTGCAGAACGCGGCGGCCTTGCCGAGCGACTCCTCGGGGCGCTCCTGGGCGGAGGCGGACTGCTCCTGCTGGTCC
Organism: Streptomyces sp. WG7; assembly: GCF_049975785.1. Taxonomy (NCBI): domain Bacteria; kingdom Bacillati; phylum Actinomycetota; class Actinomycetes; order Kitasatosporales; family Streptomycetaceae; genus Streptomyces; species Streptomyces sp. WG7. The sequence continues at coordinate 8,214 of NZ_JBNGGE010000006.1, read as the reverse complement.
TTCATCCGAGAGGTCTTCTCATCCAGTTCCTTCCTGGCTTCCGACCGCTCCTCCTGCGATGTCCCGGGGTCGCTGATCTTCCTCAGCAGGGCGCTGACCTGCCGCGTGATCTCCGCGAGCCGTTCTCGTTCCTCCGGCGGTGTCCTGCGGTCGCCCATGATGTCCGCAGAGGAGCTCACGGACACCAGAGCCCCCGGAGCGCCCTGTTTGTAGCCCGTGCTCCGGAGCGCGTCCGGAGCGTCGGCCTGTGCCCCGTCCTGACTTCTCTCCGCGGCGTAGGTCGCGTCTTTCAGTATGGTGATCATCCGGTCCCGCAGGTCCTGCGGCGTCTTGGGATCGCAGATCAGGTCCAGGGTGGATGTGGTGCGTTTGATCACCAGGATGAGTGCGGAGCGCTGTTCGGCCGGTACGCGGGAACCGTTGACCACCTCGAGCGCCGAAGCCACCTGCTTCACGATCGCGCTCAGCTCTTTCCGCAACTCGGGAGGCGTTTTCGGGTCGTTGATGGCGGCCAGTGCGGTGGACAGGTTCTTCGCGCTCTCGATGACTCCCTGCCTGTCCTGCGGCATCGTCTCCGGATCATCGACCGTGCCGATGACGGCGATCAACGTTTCCACGGCCGACTCGAGTTCTTCGGGGACTCGTTCCTTCTCCTCGTTCAGGGCCGTCGTCGCCTCGTCGATTTCCGTCTTCTGCTCCGGCGGAGGGTCGGGCGTCTGTCCGTCCGTGTCGTCGGGGTCCGCCGGTTCCGTGGTGTCGGACGTCCCGTCCGTCTCGGAGGAGGGGGGCGTCGGTGGTCCCGTCGGATCGCCGGGTGGGGAGTCCGACGGAACGGAGGGTGTCGTGGGTCCCGTCGGATCACCCGGCGTGGTGGGAGGGGACGGCGGAGGATCGGTGGTCTGGGCCGGTGTTCCGGCGCGGCCCCCGTTCGAGCCCTGAGAATCCGCTGCGGCAATCGTCAGACCTGCCGGGAACGCGAGCACCGCGGCCAGAACCGATGCGTTGGCCGCGTGAAAGAGGTGTCGCCGGGAGATTCTGGCCATGATGGTTCCAGGTGCTTGGCGCCGTGCTGTTCCGTCCGTCGTGGACTCTGCCCGTCGGGTGCGGTTCAAGAAATTCCGGAGCCGGGAGAAGGCACAGCCGATCTGCATCCCACTCTTCACCCGTCCGGCGCATTCCGCAACGGGAACACCAGGAGGCGCAGTTGTGACCGGCTGACGCCGGCCGCATGCCTCCACTCGACTTCGCGGCGCTGCTCGCCGACGGTCGCGGCTTTCACGGTTTGCCGCAGCACCCCACCAGTCGCATCGTAGGAAGCGGGGGAGGGGCCTGCCGCAGGGCCCGTTGTCCGTCCGGCGTCTGCTTCCCCCGGTCGCCCCGCCGTACCCCACCACCCTGTGCGGTGCGAAGAGGGAAGGATTTCGCCATGCCCGATCCATGGATGCCCCAGGCTCTCCGGGCGGACGTCGGGGACCATGCGCCGTGCGACCCCGAGTTCCCGGCAAGGGCGATCGCGCACATCACGGCGGACAGGGAGGCCACGGCCGAAGCTCCCCTGGACCTGGTCCCGTTCGCCAATCTGAAGAGCTTTTTCACCGGCAGCGGCAAGGGCCAGGCTCCGCAGATCCTCTGGGACCCCTTCACCGGAGCGTTCGCCCAGTTCTTCCCCGCCACCTCCCGCAGCAAAGCCGTGGCCGACGCGCCCGGCGGTACGCGTACCAACCGGGCCGGCAAGGTCGTCATCCAGGTCGAGGCCTTGTTCTTCCCGCACTGCCGCGTGAACGGCAAGGTGTTCGCGAGGCTGGTCGACACTCCCTGCACCGGCTGGGGCGATCTCCACGCATGGATCAGCTCGTGGGGCGTACCGGACGTCTGGCCCATGGGCCGCCCGACCTCCCTGACCCGCAACACGTGTCCGGCCGGCAAGTGGCGGACGGAGGGCGGGTGGTACGCCCATGCCCATGTCCCGGAGAACGACCACGTCGACCCCGGCTCCTGGCCGGAGTTCGTGTCCCAGCCCCTGTGCGAGCCGTTCCCGGGTGCGTCGTTCTTCCAGGCGGGCCGCCGGTCGCCCGTCATCGGGAGAATGCACAGCCGGCTCGTCGCCGAGGACTGCGACCGCTACACCTCCCACGCCGGTCCCGACATGTGGGGAGCGGGCGATGTGAGGTCGTACGCCGCCTGGCAGCAGAAGCTGGGCTTCGAGGGAAGGGCTGCCGACGGCATCCCCGGCCGGTTCAGCTGGGACAGGCTCAAGGTCCCCCGAGGCTGACAAGGCGACGTCACGTCGCGCGGTCGACTCCGTCGCGCGCGCCGGCCGACGCCTCCGGACCGGACGCCGACGGCATGGGCGGCAGGCCCGCCGAGAGGCCCGGCAGCAGGACGGGCTCCAGCCGGACCCGCCCCTGTCCGCCCAGGTAGCGTGCCAGCTCCGGCGGCCGGTAGCCCGTGTCCCGGTCGTAGCGCTCCTTGGCGGGCACCGCCAGGAACTCGTTGCCGTCGGGCCGGCCGGCGTCGTCCACCGCTCCTTCGAGCGGCCGGTGCAGTGGCCTGGACAGTCGGTACACGCCCGTCCGCGAGACATGCACGGGGCCCGAGACGTCCGGCCGTACGCGGAAGTCGATGCCTTCCTGAGGCCGCATCACCCGCGGCCCGTCCGTGCTCAGCGCATGCGCGTCGAACTCCAGCCCGTACCTGCGGGCTTGGTCGACCATCCACAGCAGGGCGATGTCGGACAGCCCCGTCTCCTCGTAGCCGCCACCGACGTCGGAGTGGACCCCGGCGAACCACACCTGCTTGAGCTCCTGGCCCTGTGCGGCGGAGCCGGGCTGCTGATGCCACAGCGTCGGCCGGAACGCCGAGCGCTGCTCGTCGGCGGCCAGCGCGTGGAAGGCCGCCTTGACCCAACTGCTCAATTCGGTGTTGTGGAACGCCCAGCGGCGGTTGAACCGGGTCGCCGCCGGCTGCACCCACGGGGTGTCCGGAACCGGGATGCCCAGGGCGCCGACCGTGTCCCACACCCCGACGAATCGGATCTCCGTCTCGCGCGCGTACGAGCGGCGGAACAGGGTGGCGGCCGCGCCGTTCGGCCGCTCGATCCGGTTGCGGTACAGAGCCCAGGCATCCGGGATCCGGTCGGCGTGTTCCCGGCTCAGGATGCCGCTGTTGCGTACCAGCCCCGCGAGGCTGCGGGCGGTGAACGCACCGCGGCTGAAGCCGAAGAGGAACAACTCGTCGCCGGGCTCGTACGTCTCGACGAGGAACCGGTAGGCGTTCACGATGTTCCGCGACAGCCCCACACCGAACGCGCCGCCGCGCAGGCGCTCCCTCCGGTGGGTGCCGACACCGCTGTGGTAGTAGACGCGCTGCTCCACCCCGGCAGCGGATCCGGGGCGCACGGCCAGGGCGACCTTGGCGACGTTGGTCTTGCTCGGCTGGTCCGCGAAGTTCCATGTACCGTCGCAGCAGACAACCAGACGCTTGGCCATGACCAACCCTCCTCGCGGGAGCGCGGAACGGCGCACAGCACCACTCCCAGGGTCGCACCGCCCGCCGCGCCCCGCCACGCGACAGCCACTCCGCACTCACGCCACGGGGGCACCGGGCCGACTTCCCGCCAAGGCCAAGGCTTCTCCGACCACGACAGCCGTGATCCCCACGGCGGTGGTGATCACGACCGTCATCGCTGACTCGATGCCGCGGAGTCCCTAGGTGCGGTCACCCTTCGGCTTGCCCCGCTGGTCCGGGGTCCCGTGCGGCGGCGGGGAGAACGGCTGAGGGGAGGTCGCGGGCGACACGGGGGAGCCAGTGCGGCCCTGCCCCTGCTCCGGGCGTACCGCGCCCGGGTCGCCGGAGGACGGCTCCGCGCCGGACCGCAGCTGCTCGAGCCGGGCCCCCAGCAGCCGCGTGGCGGGAAGCCGGTCGGCGTGCGACCGTTCGTACGCCAGCAGTTCCTCCACCTCCTCCGCTCCCAGCGACCGGATACGACTCTCCAGCCCGCCGATCGGCAGATGGTCGTAGTCCGGCAACGGCAGAGTGTGGCGAGCGGGGTCGGCCATGGTTCTCACATCCCTCTGTACGACCTGTACGACATTCTCGGAAGGTCAGCGTCCGCCCGGTCCGCCGCTGCCGAACGAGCCGCTGCCGCCCTCGTCCCAGCGGGGCCGCTCCTGCCCGGAGGCGGTGTGGCTGCTCTGGTGCCCGAGGTCGTGCGGCAGCGTCCGGTCGTCGGTCCTGGGCATCTCGTCGGGTTCCCGCCGCTCCCGCGTCTCGCGGACGGGCCCCCCGTCAGGGATACGGGGCTGCTCCTCCGGGCGCGGCGGTGGCGGCTCCCGGCGCTTTTGCCGACTGCCGAAAGCGAACGCGCCGATCAGCAGGGCCACGACCACGACGGCCGCCACGATCAGGCCGATACCGAGTGCGCCGGAGCCCGCGGCCAGGTCCATCCATGCGTTGGTCATGCGGCGCGGGTACCCCCGGACCAGGTCACCAACCCACTCAGCCCGACCGGGACGCTCGCGTCTGCGAACGGTTGGCCTTCCGGATGGCCGTGAGCAGATCCGCCTTCGACATCCGGGACCGGCCCTCGACGCCCAGTCGCTTCGCCACGCCGTACAGGTGTTCCTTCGAGGCCCTTTCGTCGACGCCCTCGCTACTGCGCCCGCCCTGCCCGCGGGGCCGCGCGGACCGCGGGTCGGAGGGGCCCTTGCGGCCGCCCTCCTTGCGCTCCCAGTGGTCGCCGACCTTCTCGTACTTGTGCTTCAGAGCCCCGTACGCCACCCGGTGGGCCCGCTCGCCCTCGCCGTACTCCTCCACGGCCGAGTCGTGGGCCTTGATCCAGGTGCGCTGGGCCTCCCGGGGGGAACGCTCCAGGGTCGACGGCAGTTCCTGTCGTCCCGGCATGTCGTGCACCTCCGTACCTCGTCCGCGTCATCGCTGTCACCAGCTCGGGCAGAGTCCACGGGTGCCCTGCGGACCACCCCGAAAACGGGCCGAATCCCTTGGGAACACCGGGCCCGGCGGTTTGGCGCCGTCCGCAGCGGCAACCCGCGCGGTGTGACATCGACGACGACTTCCCAGCAGGAACTGTTCCGCTTCCTGGAGGACCGCTTCGCCTGTGCACAGGCGTGCACCGAGTGCGCACGGGCGTGCGCGCTGCGGGCGAGCCTCGTGGACCCGGACGGAACGGAGAACCAGGAGCTCGTACGACGCAAGGGCATCATGTGCGCGGAGGTCTGTGACGCGACCTGCCGGGTGCTGTCCGAACAGAACCAGGTGGACGAGTCCGCGATCCGCGTCCAGCTGGAATGGTGCCGGCAGGTGTGCCTGGAGAGCGCGCACGTCTTCGACGAGCACCCGGGCGCCGAGGAGAGCGCCGAGGCATGCCGCGCCTGCGCACGTGCCTGCGGCGAGTTCCTCGCCACCCTGCGCTGAGGGGCGACGGCACGGGCGGGCCCTCACGGAGGCCCACGCCGGCCGCCACCTCGCCGAACACCGGCACGGCTCCACAGCCGGCCGCCGGCGACGAGGCGCAGGAGGCGGGCGGCTCCCGCGCCGCCGCCCACGCACCCCCGCGCGGTCCCCGCACGCCCGCTGCTGTGGCGGCGGGTGGCACACCTGGCGTACGACTTCCTACGGCCGTACGCGCACGAGCCCTACGGCGGACCGGCCACCGCACCCGACACCGCCACCCGGCGGCCGCGCGCCACCGGCCCCCGCCCCGCCGGCTTCCCGCACTCTGCGACGGCAGCCGCCGCCCAAACACATCCCGCGCGCCATGGCGCGGCTCGGAGCGGCCGCGCGCCCGGCACCGTACAAACCTGGCCCATAAACCGCCATACTGGACCGGCCAGGGGAGGGCGGGGCGAACTGCTACGGGGGCGGGCAGCGAGATGGGGGACAGCACGCTGATCCAGGGCCGGTACCGGCTGCTGGAGCGAATCGGGCGCGGCGGCATGGGCGAGGTGTGGCGGGCGAAGGACGAGTCTCTGGGCCGTCGCGTCGCCGTCAAGTGCCTCAAACCGCTGGGCGCGCAGCACGACCACTCCTTCACCCGCGTCCTGCGGGAGAGATTCCGGCGCGAGGCCCGGGTGGCCGCCGCGCTCCAGCACCGCGGGGTGACCGTCGTCCACGACTTCGGCGAGTGGGACGGCGTGCTCTTCCTGGTCATGGAGTTGCTGGAGGGCCGCGACCTGAGCCGGCTCCTGGAGGACAACAAGCATCATCCACTGCCGGTCCCCGACGTCGTCGACATCGCGGAGCAGGTCGCCTCCGCGCTCGCCTACACCCACGAACAGGGCATCGTGCACCGCGACCTGAAGCCCGCCAACATCGTCCGGCTCACCGACGGCACCGTGAAGATCTGCGACTTCGGTATCGCCCGGCTCGGCCACGACGTCGGGTTCACCGCCCGCCTGACCGGCACCGGCATCGCCATGGGAACCCCGCACTACATGTCGCCGGAGCAGATAGGCGGCGACGAGGTCGACCGGCGCAGCGACCTGTACTCGCTGGGCTGCGTGCTCTACGAGATCGCCACCGGCGTCCCGCCCTTCGACCTCGACGACGCCTGGGCGATCCTCGTCGGCCACCGCGACACCGATCCCGAGCCGCCCCGCAGTCACCGCGCCGAACTGCCCGGATACCTGGACCGGATCATCCTCGACCTGCTGGCCAAGCGGCCCGAGCAGCGCCCGGACGACGCCCGGGAACTGGGCCGCCGGATCACCGCCGGCCGCACGGTACCGGCGTACGCGCCGGCCATGGTGGCGCCCCGGAGCAGGACGCCCCAGCCGGTCGGAGGGGGCCGGGCCGCGCTGCCGTCCTGGACCCACGGCATGACCACCGGGCACAAGGCGACGGGGACCGGTCTCGGCTCCACGCCCCCGGACTCCGCCGCCGGGCTGTCCGGCGAGTGGATCCCGCGGCCCGCCGGCGAGTCGGCGCTCGTCGGGGCGCCCGTCCCCGACGAGCGCCCCGACCCGCGGCCCGAGGCGGTCGCCGCGCTGGCCGGGCGGCACAACGCGGGCCTGACCCTCGGGAGGCTCGGCCGCTGGGAGGAGGCGGGGGAGGTACACCGGGCGGTGGCCGTCGAGCGCGAGCGTCTGCTCGGCCCCGACCACCCCGACACGCTCGCCAGCCGCTACGAGGTCGCCTTCGCCCTCAGCCGCACGGGTCACGCCGCCGACGCGCTCCGCGCCTACAAACGCGTGGCCGAGGCCAGGATCCGGGTGCTGGGCGCCGACCACGCGGACACGCTCGCCGTCCGCCAGGAGATGGCGTACGTCCTGGGCCGGCTGGGCCGGTACGCCGACGCCCACCAGGTCTACACGTCGGTCCTCGCCGCCCGTGAGCGCGTCATGGGCGCCGACCACCCCGACACGCTGCGCTGCCGGCACAACCTCGCCTTCAACCTCGGCCGGCTCGGCCGCCCCGAGGACGCCCACCGCATGGCGCGCGAGGTGGCCGCCGCCCGCGCCCGCGTACTCGGTCCCGACCACCCCGACACGCTGGTCACCCGCTACGAGGTGGCCTACGAACTCGGTCGGCTGGGCCGCTGGCAGGAGGCCCTCGCCACCTACCGGGAGGTCGCGAGGGCCCGCGAGAGGGCGCTCGGCCCCGACCACCCCGACACCCTCGCCGCCCGCTACGAGATAGGCATCAGCCTCGGCCGCCTCGGCCGCAGCGCCGAAGCGCTGACGCTGTACGAGGAGCTGATCGACGACCGCACCCGCGCGCAGGGCCCCGAACACGCCGAGACGCTGCGTGCCCGGCACGGCCGGGGCGTCAACCTCGGCCGGCTCGGCCGCTGGGAGGAGGCCCTCGCCGAGTCCCGCGAAGTGTGCGCGATCCGCGAACGCGTCCTCGGCCCGGACCACCCCGACACCCTCGTCAGCCGCCGTGAGGTCGCCGTGGGCCTGGGCTGGCTGGGCCGCTGGTCCGCAGCCCTCACCGAGTACCGCAGGGTCGCCGCCGCCCGCGAACGCCTCCTCGGCCCCGACCACCCCGACACCCTCGCCGGCCGCGACGACGAGGCCCACTGCCTCGAACAACTCGGCCGCGGTGCCGAGGCCGTGGAGCTGTACCGCAGGGTGGCGGTACAGCGCAGAGCGGGGGCGCGCTGAGCCGGGCCGGGGGCACGGCGGCCGTACGCGCACCACGGCCGGCCGGCCGCACGCGCACCACGGCCGGCCGGGCGGTGGCCGACCGGGCCGG